>JBKPQI010000016.1:0-6335 GCA_046733975.1 Verrucomicrobiota bacterium | reverse complement strand
GAATCCCCGAACCACCAGCAAATTTCGCTCGCGCAGACTCTCAGCGGTCGTATTGATCCTGAGGGGAAATGTCATTCTGAGTCCAGATGGATGAGGAAGCCGTAGAGTATGTCCTGAAAGATTTTCCAGGAACGCGCTACTATCCGAAGTTCAAGCTAACAACCTGGCATCCGCAGGGGACTTTTGAGGTCCCGTTGGCTGAAAAAATTCTCACCTTCATTGAATGGGAGGAATACATCGAGGACGCACCTTTCGACCGCTATACCGATCTTTCCGGAATCACCCGGATTCGAATGGGTATTGGTAGCATGATTGAGATAGCACGGCGCCGTCGCTACGTTAGAGAACCGGTGAAGTCGGCGATCTTCGGCCACGATCGGGCCGGCCTCGAGCTCGCACAATGCTACGAGCGCCTAATGCACGATGCGAGTATGATCCGGGTCCGCAGTTTCAGTGAGCGCAAGGCAGCGGCTGAGTGGCTCGAGGTGCCCGAGCCGATTTTGCGCCCTTCGGTCCAGAGACAAGAATAGAAGCCGACCTCAGGAAGCGGCACATTGAAAAACTATTCCTGCAATTACCAGCTTATGAAAAGGAAATCGATTGATCTTTCGGTGCGGGCGTTGGCAGCCTCGGCTGGATTCCAGTTTAGTGAGTTGCAGGCTGAATTGTATCGACTGCGCGATAAGCTTGGCCCTGACCAGGAGCGTGGTTACGACGAATGCATTCGGGCCATGGCCTGTGGCGGAGCTATTTCGGAAAAGGAACAGCGCGCGTTGCTCGAATTGGGTAAACACGGCTACGCAGTCGCGTCCGATTCCGACTTCGAGAAGTTTGTCCGGCGCACGGCAGCTTTGCATAAGCGCTTGCTGGCCGATGGCAACAGCAGTCCTGTTGCGCTGGCGATGGTCGGTGCCATCGCGAATTACACTGTTCCCACGCTAACGACACCTGGCCGCCGAGGGCCAGTCATGGCCCGATCACGGCATCCTGTTCGTGACATCCTGCTCGGCGTGGCCGGCGGCGCCTTCGGCGGTTTGCAAATGAGCGGCTGGAACCCTTGGGGCGGAGTAGTCGGTGGCGTCGTAGGCGGCATCGTTGCCGGCGTCAAAGCGCTCTGTTAGCAACGGCGTATGCAATAGGCGCGGCTTACAGATCGACTCAGATTTTCCGCGAACACCCACTGTCTCGATCCCGTACCATCTCTCAGGTGACAACTCTGTTACCTTTGGTTTCTGTCCGATCTGGAATCCAGCCGCGAAAATACGGAAACAGCATGAAATATTTCCGTTACTATTTCGCCGGCATTTTCGTTCTTCCCATTGTCGCGCAGGCCATCTTCGGAGATGCCAGCCGGGTGGATGCTCAGAGAATCCAGACCACCTCCAGCAGTGGCGCCGCTCCCACTGCATCGGCTTCGACGCAGCAACTCTCTGCCCAGTTTACTTATAGAACATTGGCGACGATGCCGGAGGCGCCGCTGCCGCTGCGACTCTTCTCCACTGCCGTCAAGACCGACTCGCGAGGACAGATCATCACCGGCCCAAACAGCGATCCGGTCAAAAACATCGTTGGACCGGAATCCGCGGGCGAGCGCGGCGGCCTGCTGCGGTTCACCAAAATCATGTTTGGCGCCAGTTATATTGACGGTCGGCCGGACCCCGGGACCAGAATCAACCCCAACAATCCCGTGGTAAACAGTGGCAGCCAGAAGTGGCCGAATCGAAAGCAGCCATTTCGCAGTGAACCGCGTTCGCTCGCCCTTACCGGTGATGGACGAAAGCTCTACGTGACGTTGCCTGGCCGGGAGGGCTATCCTGATTGGCGCGTCGCCGTGGTAGATACGGCGACCCGGCGTGTTTCAAAGTGGATTGACCTTCGACCAGCGGGGCAGAACCGAGGACTGCGGCCCATCGGGGTAAAGGTGTCGCCGTCCAATCCAGCGATTTTTCCACGGCCGTATGCGGTGGTACTAAATCAGTACGGTAATTTTGCCAGTGTCATCGACACCGGAACCGACACTGTCCTCGGGGCGTTCGAAACTGGCTTCTATGGCGAAAAACCGGTATTCAACGCAAATGGCACACGCCTATATATAACGGATCGCTTCAAGGACGAAGTGCGGGGGTTCCGGGTCGATGCCGGCCCGAGGTTTACCCAAATTGGCGAAATTCCGACCGGAAGCACTGAATTGGACCGCGCGAATCCTCGCGATCTCGACCTGAGCGCCGATGGCGGCACGTTGTACGTTGCAAACACACTCGGCCACACTGTCGCGGTTATCGACGTAGCGAATGATGCCAACAGACTGATCAAAAACCTCATCGTCGGCGGATTATCAACCGATGTGAAGATCGCCGGCCGCTGGGGCATTGTTTGCGGACAGGAAACCAATAGCCCACTCAATGGTAAGGAGACCGGTCATGGTCTGCCCACGCGCAATGCCAGCGGCGTCGTTATCAAAAATGATGGCCAGCCGTTAGGCTATACCCCAGTAATGACCGACGCGACGAAAGCGACAACGTTCGACGACATCGGCAGCGAGCTAAATATTTTCGACACCAGCACAAATCGATTTATTTATCGTTACGTCGACAAGGGCCGCGACTTCTCGCAGCTCGTCGTACCCGGCGATGTCGTCGACCTTCACGATCACGCTGCCGCACAACGGTTGATCCGTGGCAGCGGTCCCGAGCAGATGACGATCAAAAACGGAATGCTGTTTGTCTCGATGCTGCATTCCGACAAGCTCGAAGTGTTTCGCATCAACCAAAACCCGACGGACTTCTCGGCCATTCTGTCGCCCCTTGGATTTGAATTTACCGGCGGGATCACTCCTGAGGGAGTAGAAGTGTCACCCGACGCCACCACCGTTTACGTAGCAAACATGCAAACCGAGGACGTCTCGGTCTTGTCAGTCGATGGCAATGGGCAGCTCGTCAGGCGCGGCTTCATCCCGGTAGGAGTCACCCCCAATACGCCGGATCCGACCACCGGCGGGAATGGTTCCGGTTTATTCGCCACCGACGAGGAAGTCGGCCTGCGCTGGTTCTTCAGCTCCGCTTACGCCGACGATCCACCGCTGATCGGGAAAACGCCAGGCGGATTTGATGCGCAAAAATCATGTGGCTTTTGTCATTGGGATGGGCGCCAGGATGGATGCCAGTGGAACGTAGCGGCCAACGCCGTGGGCGGAGTAAAGGTTTGCCCGCAGAACAAGGACATCTCCGATAACTGGCCGGAATGGTACGAAGGACTAAACAACGATTTCATGGCCTACGCCTCGGCTTGCAACGGCGAGGTGCTGGGAGGCGAGCGCGCGCCTAACGTTCTTTTCCCACAGGCCAATCAAGTCGATCGGATGCATGCGCGGGAAGATTACGTCCTGAAAAAAACCCTGGAAGTCTCCAACGCGATTGGGCGGCCTGAGTTGAACGGAAAAGCAAAGCAGGTCGGCTATAATGACATGGCTTATCTGCAAATTCTCTGGTCGCAGAATGAGAACCGCCGTCTGCCGAATCCGCTGGCCCAGTTTCCGGATTCAACCCAGGCGACACAAATCGCGCGCGGTAAACAGATCTTCACCAACAAAGTATCGCAGGGCGGCGCGGGCTGCGCCGATTGTCACCATAACGGAAACAAGACAACGAATGGGGTAATCGATGATTCCTTCCAGGACTTCAACATTCATGAGCCGGGCGTGATCAGCGAATCGACGGTCGATGGCAAAGGTCCGTTCTATCGACCTACGAACGACTATTTCTTTACTACTTTCGCTCCCCCACAGGATGTGGGGACGCCACAGAATTTCTCCAGCCGAAATACCAAGCATCTGCGTGCGTTCTGGGACGCGGTCCCGCGCTACCTGCATTATGGCATGGCCCATAATAGTCGGGAGATATTGCTCAATCCCGATTCCCCCTTGCTTCAACCGGGAGAACGCGGATTAAATTTCCGAACTGTCCGGTCCGACAACGCACGTCCGACGGGAGTCGGTTTGCAGGGGAGTCAGCCGCCGGTGTTGCCTACCCAAGTGCCGATTACGTTTACTGACAGCTCCGGTTCGTTAGCGGGGGACGCCAAGGGCCAGGTGCTCGTTAGTTTGGACAGTCCGTTCGTAATGCAACCGGACGGCACTGCGCAGATCGACCGCCTTGGCACCAGTAATCTGGCGCCGCTATTGAGCGGGAATCAAATCAATCCCGCGCTGGCTGCCAACAACATCCAGGTTATCAAGGACACGCACGGCAAAACATCCCAGCTCGCTGCGGCCGATGTGGATGCTCTGGTCTTGTACTTGAAATCGCTGCAATAGCCGCACGAGCTTTTTCAGGCGTTGCCTCTCACACTCCGTCGGACGATGTTATTTTCAGGCCTGTAGGTCGGCAGGTTATTGGGCAATAACGCGCTCTGAATCCACTCGCCTCTTCCTGGCAGCGAGCCACTTCACCAGCCCGATCAAGCTGATCAAAAACCAAAACACCTCAATTAAAAACGCCGAGACGTTGAATTTAAAGATTAAGGAAAACATGATCAGCAACGAACCGGCGGCGTTGAGGATCGAGAAGCTCAAGGATGAGCTGGGAAGTTTATCGAGTTGGAGGAGCAGATAGGCGATCACAATTAGTAATACGCCGATCAGTCCCGCCCAGTCGAGCAAACCGAGATTCATGCGTACCACTCCTATCCTCTCGAGTGGTGTGGGATCAACAAGCAATTCGCCTGGTATCGGTAGACCAAATTAATCCGCCGCGCGCAGCAGAAATTCTTCGCGCCGGCTTCGCGTGTTACGCGAAAGTCTGAAGGCGGATCATTCCCACACGAATATATTTCCCACTCGTGACTGCATACTGTTTGATTCACGGAAGCGGGCAGGGGCCGGAAGGCTGGAAGCTGCTGGACCGCGAACTGCGAAGGCGAGGGCATAAAGTTCTCACGCCTGCGTTTGAAGTTGACCGGACCGACATGGGTTTGGTGTGGCACGCCGAGACCATCGTGAATGCCCTCGAGCGTTCCGCTATGAACCGGGCTGATGTCATTTGCGTCGCCCATTCTGCCAGCGGCATGTATTTGCCACTGATAGCCGAACGCTGGCCTCCGCGTCGGATGGTATTTCTGGCGGCGCTTGTACCTCGTCCAGGTATGAGCATCATCGAGCAACACAAGGCTGACGATTCGATGTTCAACCCGGCGTGGGAGAGACAGAATCCAGCCGACGAGAAGGTCGCTTTGGAATTCGTGTATCACGATTGTCCGCCTGATCGTCTCGACTGGGCGCTGTCGACGCGGCTGCTATTTTACAATAGGACCGCATTGGAAGAACCCTGTCCACTTCGCGCCTGGCCTCAGGCTCCGTCCAGCTACATCATGTGCGTGGATGACCGGACAATCACGCCGGCGTGGCAACGCAAAGCCGCGCGCGAATTGCTCGGAGTTGAACCAATCGAATTGCCCGGCGGCCATTGCCCCCACGTCAGCCGTCCAGACGCGCTCGCGGAAGTCCTGGGCCACGTGGGCAACCAATGACTGATGGCATGCATCGCGAATCGGAGAGCGACATAGACGAGAAAAATGTTCGCCTTTAACTGCGAAGTTTCGTCTAATTTATAGTTAGATTGCGAGCGCCACGTCCCGTTCGGCTATGCGTTTCGCTGTTTACGCGGCAATGGCCACACTGTTCCACGTGGGGCACGTTGTGGCAACGGACGGGGTCTCGGCACAACTCTACTCCGGCTCGGGGTTCCGCTGGCCGAAGTCTCCTCAATATGACATTCCACCCAAGCTCATCAGCGGACATGCCCCGGCATACCCAATGTCGCAATGGAGAGCAAGCAAGTCTGGGTACGCCATCGTAGCCTTTACGATCGGCCGCGACGGGAGGACGTCCGACGTATATGTGTTACAAGCAAGCTACCCATACTTCGGGAGCCACACCGTTATCGCTGTGCGGGACTGGAAGTTTGAACCTGCCCAAAAGAATGGACAACCCGTGGTCGTGCAAGTAAGGCTGTTCTTACCCTTCAAGATAATTTAATTCCATTTAACCAGCCGCTGCAGCTCCGAAAGCTTTCGCGAATGTACCAACGCCGCTGCCCGTTGCGCTGTTTTTCTGTATGTCTTATCCTCATGTTATGAAGCCTCGCCCTCAGCGGCGTGGGTGATCTTGATCTCCTTAGACCTCATTCCACAATCCATTGCATGATCACATTAAACGTTTTCGTCCGAGTGAAACCTGAGCATCGCGAGGAACTGCTTGAGGCAGGACACACCCTCTTTGATGCACTCGCCAAGGAGCCGACCTTCATCGATGCGTGGCTCAATGCCGCAGTCGATCAATC
>JBKPQI010000015.1:0-12748 GCA_046733975.1 Verrucomicrobiota bacterium | reverse complement strand
ATCAGGAAGGTGGTAATGGCGAAGGCAATGCAGACGACGATGACGGGATAGGTCATGGCCGATTTGATTTTCTTCCGCAGTCGAGCACTTGCTTCCAGGAAGCCGGCGAGACGGTCAAGAATTTCGGCGAGCAAACCACCGTGTTCACCGGCTTTCACCATGCTAATGAAAAGCCGATTGAAGACGCGCGGATGCTTGGCTAACGATTCATGGAAAGTTTCGCCACCTTGGACTCGCGCCGTAATATCGCTGATGACCGCCCGCAGGGCGCGCTGCCGTTTGGGATCGGCCTGTTCGTACAAGGCCGTCAGAGCTTGCACCAGGGAAATACCGGCTTCAATCATGGTCGAGAGCTGACGAGTGAAGAGAACAAGGTCGGTCTCTTTTACGGTCGTAGACTGGCGGCGCGAGGCACTGGCAGACGCTTTTCGCTGCAGAGAAAGCACCATGAGACCGCGACTCATCAGACTGGTCACCGCGTTGTCTTCGTTGAGAGCGTCCTGGACGCCCGAGACGATGCGGCCCGAGGCGTCGCGTGCCTGATAGGAGAAAGTGATCATAAGATGGGTATTATAAAAACCGTAGCAGCTACGGTGCCAGTAGGTGCCCCCAGCGCTCGTTTATCCGCTGCTGGATTTCCGATATAAGCCATTAACTTACAGGAAATTGGACAATGGAATTCTGCCGGGTCTCAGCGGCCTTCGCCATCTGGCACACATACAGTCCAGCCGTCAAGGCGGAACTTTTTTCCACGGCCTTTTCAGCAGGAAGCGAGCTTACCGTCGTCGACCCTGTGGCCTTACCCACCAAACTGCGCGCCGAGCTCGATTCGCTCGGACCGATTGCGAATATTGTTGTCACAAATGCGAACCATTTGCGCGACACACTGACTTTTTCCCGGTCCGCTGCTATTTTCGCCCCATCAGAGTTGAACGGAGAAATAACCGATAACCGCCCATTGTCAGACGGTCTTCGAGTCGGACACCTCCAGGCCATCAAAATCGATGGCGCCGCAGATGGAGAGTTCGCGCTGTATCATTCGGACGAAGGCGGCACGTTGATTGTTGGGGATGCGCTCATCAATTTCGAACCTCACGGCTTTGTTCTGTTGCCGAAAAAATATTGCACCGACCAGAAACGGATGATCCGCTCTTTGCGCGGCCTTCTCGATTTCGATTTCAATCGCGTCTTTTTCGCACACGGAAATCCCATCATGACGAGTGCACGCGAGCGGCTCGCCTCGCTCCTTCCCTCATGAGCAGTCAGGAACAGAATTTCGCAGTTGCTCAAAATCGCGGCAGCGCCTTCGCACGTTTCCTTCGGTTGATCCGGTTTTCCCACACGATTTTTGCGCTCCCGTTCGCGGTTGCCGCGCTCGTTGTGGCAGCGAATGGACGGCCCAGCGTTAGGATCTTGTTACTGGTGTTAGCATGTATGGTCACCGCCCGCACCGCGGCAATGCTCTTCAACCGGCTCGTCGACTGGGAAATCGATCAGCGCAATCCCCGGACGGCCACGCGGCATCTTCTCGCAACGCGGCGGGTGGTGTTGTTTTTCCTCGTTCTTAGCAGCGCGTTGTTTGTTTTGTCTGCGGCAAATATCAACCGTCTCACTTTCGCGTTTTCACCGCTCGCTCTTGCTATCATCTTTCTCTACTCGCTCACCAAACATTTCACGAATGCGACGCATTTCTTTCTCGGCTTTGCCCTTGGCATCGCACCCGTCGCCGCCTGGATGGCGCAAACCGGCCGGGTGGAATTGCCGTCGCTGGTTCTTGCTTTCGGCGTTATCTGCTGGGTCAGCGGATTTGATTTGATTTATGCGACGCTAGATTACGACTTCGACCGGCGTGAAGGCCTGCATTCGCTCGTTGTGCGGCTGGGTCTGCCTGCCACTCTACGCGTTGCGCAATCTCTCCATTTGTTAATGCTGATTGCACTCATTGGTTTCGGGCTAGCCGCAAAGCTGGGCATTATCTATTTCGTCGCAATGATTCCGATCGCAGCGACGCTCATCTACGAGCATCAAAGTGCTCGCGCCCTTAACGATGTTGCTTCAATCAACCGCGCCTTCTTCAATTCGAACGCGTTTGTCAGCGCGGTCTTTCTCGCTGCCGTCTGTGCAGACCGGCTACTGTAAACCGAGGGATGCGCTTCCGCGCGTCCGGGCACGCAGAAGCGCGCCCCTTCGTGAAACCCGGGGCCATCCACCGCGGCACCAACTACATCGCGTTCAGCATTTCTACACGCGGCAGGTGTCGGCCGCCTTCGAACTCGGTCGTTAACCACGTCCGCACGATTTCCAGCGCGAGATTTTCTTCAATCAATCGTTCACCGAGTGAAAGCACATTAGCATCGTTATGCTGGCGCGAGAGCCGCGCGCTTTCCAAACTCCAGCACAGCGCGCAACGCACTCCATGCACCTTGTTGGCCACCATGGCTTCGCCGTTGCCCGATCCGCCGAAAACAATCGCGCAATCGCACTCTCCCCGCACTACCGCTTCGGCTGCTGGCCGAATAAACAGCGGGTAATCGACCGGCGGTTCCGCGGCAAACGTGCCGACATCTTTCACCTCATGACCAAGGTCGTGCAGCAAGGCCTTTACCTGCTCCTTCAATTGGAAACCGGCGTGATCAGATCCGAGCGAAATTCTCATGCCGCTGTTTAACCGCATTTTTCGCCGCCGTGCAATCGCGCGAGCTGTTCCCAGATTTCTCGTTCGCGTTCAGTCAATTTTTTCGGCAGCGCAATTTGCACCACCACGTACAAGTCGCCGCGCTGACCAGAAACGCCGGGCAGGCCGCGCTCGCGCAAACGAAAGCGTTGTCCACCTTGGGTTCCAGGCGGCAATTTCAGACGCGCATTTCCTTCCAAAGTCGGCACCATGAGTTTATCGCCCAGCACCGCCTGCCAGGGCGCGATTTTTACTTCATGCAGCAGGTCGCTGCCCTCGACTGAAAAATCAGGGTGTCGGGCCAGTCGCACCCGCAAAAACAAATCGCCGCTTTTACCGCCACGCTCGCCCGCTTCACCCTGGCCCGCGAGACGGATGCGTTGACCTTCGTGCACGCCACGCGGAATTTTTACCTGATAGGTTTCGGTTTTTTTTGAACCGGCACGTCGCAATGAAACTTGCCGCGTCGAACCGTGCAGGGCTTCCTCGAGCGTCACCATGATGTCGGCTTCGACATCGCTGCCGCGCTCCATGGCCGCGCCGCGTTGTCCAAAACCGCCAAAAGCTGAGCGCCCGCGGCCGCCACCGAAGAACGCCTCAAAGAAATCACTGAATCCGGTGCCACCGAATTCAAACTCGACACCGCCGTTTTCTCCTGATCCCCAATGAAATCCGCCGCCCGGTTGACCTCCGCTCCATTGCGGTGGCGGCTGAAATCCACCTGGCTGATTCCAGTGCTCGCCCAACTGGTCATATTTCCGGCGTTTTTCCGGATCGCTTAAGACTTCGTACGCTTCATTGATCTGCTTAAATTTTTCTTCAGCGGTTTTTTTGTCCTTGGCGACGTCGGGATGATATTTGCGTGCGAGCTTGCGAAAGGCAGAGCGGATCTCGTCCTCGGTTGCCGTTTTGGCAACGCCGAGCGTTTCGTAATAATCCCGGAATTGCACTGCCATCGCGTTTCAATGTCATTTGCAGCGTCCCCCTTCGCAACTCTTGTTACCTCGACAAATCGGAAGTCCTTCGCGAGCCGGCTAGCACAACTCCGCCCTCGAAGAAGCCGTCGACTCTGCGAAGATGACGCACACATAACGTGTCATCCCGAGCGCAAGCGAGGGACCTCCCCCAGGGTCATAGAGTGCACAGATTAGATCGGGTATCCACTCTGCACTCGAGAGATCCTTTATGGTCTTCGCGATTCAGCATGACATGCTGTGAGAACGCTGCGACTTGATCGGGAACTCCGCTCTCACAACCAAAAAACGCGCCCACTCGACACAATCGAAAGGCTGACGAAATTGAATCATGCCGGAGCTCGGAAAATTTCTCGTTATCATCGGCATCGCGACTGTCGTCATCGGAATCATCCTCTGGAGCGGCATGGGAAGCGGCTTTCTGGGTAAACTTCCTGGTGACATTCGGATTGAACGCGGAAACTCCGCTTTTTATTTTCCCATCGTCACCTGCATCATCATCAGCATCGTCCTGAGTCTAATTTTCTCCCTCTTTCGCCGCTAAGCGCGATTGACCGCGATCGGCCGAAACGCATCCTCTTAGAATCTTGGAATCCCGACGGCAAGCGTTGTTACGGAGTCATGTCGCGCGGCTTCGCCGGTGCCGCCTTTGTCCCCGGGTAATTCCACCACCTGTTTCGGGCGGCGCGGTCCTTAGCGATGTAATGATAATTGGGCAGGCGCCGGGCGTGCGCGAGCCAACATTGAAGCGCCCATTTGCGCATACCGCTGGCAGAACCCTGTTTCGGTGGTTTGAGGAATTTTGCGCACTGGATGAAGCGACAATGCGCGCGCGAATTTATTTTGCTGCGGTAATTCGCTGTTTCCCGGGCAAAGCACCTGGCGGAAGCGACCGTGTTCCAGCGCCTGAAGAAATCGATAACTGCTCGGGTTGGATGGAAGCCGAATTCGAAATTCTACGGCCGCGTCTTGTCATTCCCGTTGGCCGGCTCGCCATCATGCAATTTACCGGGTGCGAAAGACTCGATACCGTAATCGGTCGTTCATTTATCGTAAGTCGCGGAGGCATGGACTTTGATCTCATTCCATTGCCACATCCCAGTGGCGTATCTCCGTGGCACAAGATTCCACCGGGCCGCGAGCTGCTCATCCAGGCGATGAAGAAAATCGCGCGGCATCCCGCGATGCGCCGGCTACGATAGCTTTGCCGTCGGGATATCGGAGGTCTTGCTCGGTTTCGACATCGCATCCCGTTGTAGCGGCGGTCTCCGACCGTCGGAGCCGCAAAATCGGCGGTGCTCGACCGCCGCTACTGTTCGAACCAGAGTAAAAATTCGCCCTTTCCTGAGTTCGCGATCCGCCTTTCTTGCCATCATGCCGGATAAAATCCGCGTTACTGTTTGGGGTGAAAACGTGCACGAGCGCGAGAACTCGATCGTCGCCGGGATTTATCCCGATGGGATGCATAACACCATCGCTGACGGGATTGGCGAAGACGGCGCCTATGAAGTGTGCACCGCCACATTGCACGAACCTGAACATGGTTTGAGCGTCGATGTTCTCGAAAATACGGATGTGCTTGTCTGGTGGGGTCATGCTGCCCACGGCAAAGTGGCTGAGAAAGTAGTCGAGCGCGTCCTCGGGCGAGTTTGGGAGGGCATGGGATTTATCGCGCTGCACTCATCGCATTACTCGAAGCCCTTTATGCGCTTGATGGGTACGAGCTGTTCCATCATCTGGCGGGAAGCTGGAGAAAAAGAGCGACTCTGGGTCTGCAATCCAGTACACCCGATTGCGCGTGGAATCGACCGATATTTCGAACTCGAAAACGTCGAGATGTATGGTGAACCCTTCGCCGTGCCGGCCCCGGAGGAGATCATTTTCATTTCCTGGTTTGAAGGCGGCGAGGTTTTCCGCTCCGGTTGCACTTGGAGACGCGGCAACGGCAAAATCTTTTACTTCCGCCCCGGCCACGAAGCCTACCCGATTTATTACGACAAGAATGTCCGGCTCGTTTTGCGGAATGCGGTGCGCTGGGCCGCGAGCGACGGGGTTAAATGGATCGACAGCTGTCCCCGCATTGATGTCGAGGACGCCCCGGAGAAAATCGCGATGAAAGGGCCGGCCATTCACAAGAAAGGCGAAGCGGGTTTGCGATGAGGAGAGGAAAACGCTCGGCGCTCAATATACAATGTCGAAGCAGGCCGCGGCCAATCCCACTTCTGCTCAATTGGCTGTTGGACGTTGGGCATTGAGCGTTGGACGTTGTCATTTATGTCCCCTGTCGTCCCAACCCGCGCCGATATTCCCGATTCTGATAAGTGGGATCTCAGCCATTTGTTCGTTGACCTAAGCAAATGGAATGAGGACGTGGAATGGATCACGCAGACCTTTCCGCGAATTTCGGGGTGGAAGGACCGTGTCGGCGAATCGGCCGAGACCCTGGCCGAAGTATTGGAATTTGAGAAGCAGCTCGATCTGAAAATCGAAAAGGTTTATCACTTCGCTTCGCTGCAACTTGCGGAAGACAGCGCGAACAATGATTATCTCGCGCGTTTTGGGCAGCTGCAGAATCTGATGACCAAACTGGCGGAGACTTCCGCTTTTGTCGTTCCGGAAATTCAGGCAATCGACGACGCCCGCTGGCAGCAGTTCATCGCCGATCCGGTTCTGAAAGATTGGGGAATTGCGTTGCACAAAATCCGCCGTATGCGCCCGCATATCTTGAGCACACAGGAAGAACGCCTGCTCGCGCTGGGCGCTGCCGCTCTCGAGGGCTACGATGACGCCTTCTCGCAGCTGACTAACGTCGACATGAAATTCGGGGCGATCGCCGATGTCGATGGACGAGAAAAACCGCTGACCCAAAGCACCTACAGTTCATTCCTTCTGAAACGCGATCGCGGTCTGCGAGAACGCGCTTTCACCCAATTTTATAACGAATTCCAGGATCATCGGTTTACTCTTGCGTCCGCTCTTTCGTATTCGGTGAAAGCAGACGTGTTTCGTGCGCGTGCCCGAAATTTCCCCAGCGCGCTGGAGGCTTCCCTGTTCAAAGACGACATTCCAATCGCAGTTTACGACGGCCTGATCAACGCCGTGCGGGAAGGGATTCCCGCTCTCCTGCGATACTATCAGCTGAGACGACGCGTTCTCGCCGTGAACGAGCTACATGCCTACGACACCTACGTCCCGTTAGTTCACGAGATCGAAACCCACATCAGTTTTGACGAGGCAATCGACCAGGTAATCGCGTCACTTGCACCGCTGGGCCAGGAATACACTAATGCGCTGGCTGCTGGATTGCGCGGACGCTGGTGCGATCGTTATGAGACCAGGGGAAAACGCAGTGGCGCGTTCTCATCCAGCAGCTATCACGCGCCGCCTTACATCCTGATGAATTACAAGGAGGACGTGTTCGCGGACGTTTACACGCTGGCACATGAGGCTGGGCACTCCATGCATTCGTGGTTCGCCGCCAGATCGCAGCTCTTTCAGGATTACAATTACCCCATCTTCCTTGCAGAAGTTGCGAGCACCTTTAATGAGGAGCTGCTCACGCATTTCCTGTTAGAACAAACGACGGATCGGAAAATGCGCGCCTATATCATCAATCGGCAGATCGATGACATCCGCGGGACGCTTTATCGCCAAACCATGTTCGCCGAGTTCGAGAGAGTGATCCATGCCATCGAAGAAGCCGGGGCCGCGCTCACTCTCGACGTTTTCAAAAGCGAATATCGCAAATTGCTCGAAGCCTATTTTGGCGATGCTGTTGTTGTCGACCCTGCGCTGGAACTCGAATGTTTCCGAATTCCGCATTTCTACAGCGCGTTCTACGTTTACAAATACGCGACGGGACTTTCCGCCGCGGTGGCTCTTTCGCAGCGGGTCCTGAACGAGGAACTGAATGGTGTTGAAAAATATCTTCGTTTTCTTAAGTCAGGCGGATCGAAGTTCCCGCTCGAAACACTGCGCAATGCCGGCGTCGATATGACCACATCGGAGCCCATTCGCCGGACGGTTGCGCTGTTTGAGAAGCGATTGGGCGAGTTGGAAGCGTTGCTCTAATCAGATCCCCACGCAATGCGCTTGGCGCCACGGGCGCACAAAACGGAGGGACGCGTTTCCGCGCGTCCAGACATGTCCGAGCTTATGATGGCGCTAGCCCTCTATATATAGGTACCGGTGCAGCGATTTGCTTTTTCGATTGTCAAGCGGAGCTCGCGCCTACGGCAGTTAGCCGTTTTGGCAAGCGGGCTGCTTAGTCTAAATAGCGTGGACATAGACTTCCAACGACAGTTCCGCGCAGCTTGTGGCTATGCCGAACTCGGCATGACCGCGGAATCACTCGCGGAACTCAATGCCATGGATGACGAATACCAGTCCCGCCCGGAAGTGCTGCAGTTGCGCCTTCACCACCTGATGCGGAAAAAGCAGTGGACGCGCGCCTTGACCATCAGCCGCCGGCTTTGTCGCGCCGCTCCCGAAGCCAGCGCCGGATTCTTGCACGCTGGTTTTTGTTTGCACCAGATCGGCCGGACTAAAGAAGCAAAGGAATTATTGCTGCGCGGTCCAACTGCTCTGCTGAAAGAACCGATTTATTACTACAATATGGGCTGTTACGAGGTTTTGCTCGGCAACTTGAAAGATGCCCGCGTGCATTTGCAGATCAGCTTCAAAATGGATTCGTCGTTTCGCGATCTTGCGAAGCGCGATCCAGATTTGAGACCGCTGCACGAGACGCTGTAGCGTTTAGCACGGCGGACCAAACAGCAGCGGGGTGGACGGGGCCGCTCGGTCGGTCGATGCCAATAAATATGCGGCTTTCGCCGCCTTGCTTTCACACCGAGCAAGAGACTGCTCGACCCAGCTTGCGCACGGCTGGCGAGCACCGTTCGAGGAAAGGATTGGACGCCGCAAAGGGCGCTCCTCCACATTCAGGGATGCGTTTGAACACGGATCAATTGCATTCGCGCATTGAGCCTCTCTTTCGTGAGAACTTTCTCCGGTTCGGCGAATTAGGCGCAGCCATTTCCATTTGGAAAAACGGCGAACCTCTGCTCGATCTGCACGGTGGATTTTGTGACCGAAAATGCGAGCAACCCTGGAAGCACGACACCATCGTGCTGGTCTGGTCGGCCACCAAAGGAATCGGCAGCGCGTGCCTGCTCCACGCGCTCCAGGAAAATAGAATCAAAATTGGTCGTCGCGTCGCCGAATTCTGGCCGGAGTTTGAACAGAACGGGAAAAAAGATATTACGATCGTGCAATTGATTTCGCATTCTGCCGGCCTTTGCGCGCTTGATCAGAATGCTGACGTTACCGATGACCCGGCCGTGATTCGGGCGCTGGAAAAACAGGCGCCACTTTGGAAACCTGGCACCGCTCACGGTTACCACGCGCGTACTTTTGGATTTTTGATCGATGAGCTCACGCGGAGGATTGCTGGTATTCCAATTTCAAAATACTGGCGAAAAGTCTTTGCCGAGCCGCTCTCGCTCGATTTCTGGATCGGCTTACCGGATGAATTGAACTCTCGGTGCGCCACAATGTATCCTGCAAAAGTCGGCGCGCCCTTAGAAACGAAAGACCACCCGTCCGGTGGAAGACTGGTCGTAACGAACTCGGAGTTTTATAAGGATTTGGTCACACCCGGCACGCTGCAACAAAGAACATTCACGTCACCTTACGGACTGAATGCCGTGCGCGACATGAACAAACCGGAGAATCGCGCACGCGAGTTTGTTTCCTTTGGCGGGATCGGCAGCGCGTCGGCTGTGGGAAAATTTTACGCCATGCTTGCAAATCAGGGAGAAATAGGTGGTCGAAAATTTTTCACCAACGACAGCATCACACTGATGATGACTACAAATGCTGACGGGGTCGATCGCGTCTTCGAAATGCCGACCGCGTTTTCGGCCGGCGTGATGAAAGATTCGGTCAAAGCCGATCGTAAAATTTTTGGGCCATTCGTGACGACTTTCGGACATCCCGGTGCCGGCGGAAGCCATGCCTTTGCGGATCCGGAAAACAGAATCAGCTTCGCATATGTCATGAATCAGATGGAGCGGTCGGTGTTACCTAACGAGAAGTCGCTGCGGTTGGTCGATGCTATATACGCGGCCTAACTCATCATCCCTCGACTGACGCTCGGGTTGACCGTGGTTATTCGCCCATCACCGTCACCATAATCTTTCGGCGGTGCGATGCGCGTCGATGCTCGAAGAGAAAAATGCCCTGCCATGTTCCGAGCTGCATTCGTCCGTCCACGATCGGAATGGTCTCGCTTGTACGCGTCAAAACCATGCGTATGTGCGATGGCATGTCGTCCGCGCCTTCCGAGTCGTGTTCAAAATAATCGGCATTCTCCGGCACCAGCCGGTCGAAGAATTCCTCCAAATCCCGCCGCGCTGTGGGATCCGCGTTCTCCATCACGATCAGGCTGCAACTGGTGTGCTGTGTAAAAATGGTGACGACACCATTTTCGATTTTGCTCTCACGCACGATAGCTTCGATTCTATCAGTAAGCTCGTAGGTGCCCTTGCCAATCGTCGAAACGGAAAAACTCTGGGTGAGGACGCGCATGGCTATCTTTAGCGTCATCCCGAGCGCAGTCGAGGGATCCAGCGAAGTTACCTTAAAGGTTTCGCAACGGGATCCCTCGACTGCGCTCGGGATGACGTAAGGTTGCGGCATGCAGGCGGATCTCGAGCGTGTGCTGTTCGACGAAGCGACGATCGTGCGCCGACTGGACGAACTCGCCATGCAAATTTCTGCCGATTACCGCGATCGCGAATTGACCGTCATCGCAGTCCTTAATGGCAGTTTAATGTTCATGGCTGATTTACTGCGGCGGATTCCATTGCCGCTGCGGCTCGATTGCCTGAGCGTGGCCAGTTACCACGGTGCATTGCAAACCAGCGGCGAAGTTATTTTTCGTCAAATCGCACTACCCGATGTGGCTGGCCGACACGTGCTGCTTCTGGACGATATCCTGGACAGCGGCACTACGCTCAATGCCATCCGTGAAAAGTTACAAACCGCCTCGCCACAAAGTGTCCGCGTCTGTGTTTTGCTTCGAAAAATCAAAGAGCGGGCGCGTCCGATTGAAGCAGATTATATCGGCTTCGATATCGCAGATGAATTCGTTGTCGGCTATGGTCTGGATTATGGCGAACGCTATCGCAATCTGCCCTGTATCGGAGTTTTGAAGAAGGAATTTACCGGGTGATAAAAGTACGGGCGGAATTTTATTCGAGGCTGAAAGAGATCGTGGGCGCTTCAGCACTGGAGCTCTCACTGCCGGAAAATGCGACGGTCAACGATCTCGTGAAACGACTGCAGGCGAGTTATCCGGAGCTGCGACATTTCCGGAAGAGCATGCTGTTCGGAATCGGCGTCGAATTCGTCGATCCGAGTTACCAACTAGCGGATGGCGACACCGTTTCGATCATGCCACCCGTGCAGGGTGGGTAACGCCGTCATCCCGAGCGAAAGCCGAGGGATCCCAGGAAAGCACCTTTCAAGTTATGCAACGGGATCTCTCGGTGGAGCCGGACGGGCGTTTTCGCTCGGGATGACGGCTAGTCCCTGAAGTTCTTAAAACTTGTCGCCACCTCAAAATTCTTAGCGCGGACGAACTGGATCACGCTTTGTAGTTCGTCCTTCTTTTTTCCGGTGACGCGGATTTGACGGTCTTGCAATGTGCTTTGCACTTTGAAACCGGCGTCCTTGATTGCTTTAATGATTTCCTTCGCCTTTTCGCCCTCGAGTCCGTGACGAATTTTCAGTTCCTGGCGCGCGTGGCCGAGCGGTGAAATGTCCGGCTCGGGTTGCTCGATGTTGCGGAGATCAACGCTGCGTTTCGCCAACTTGCCGGTTACAATTTCGCGAAGACCGCGCAGACGATTGGCGTCCTCGGCCGTGAGGGTGATTTTATCTTTTTCATGAGTGATCTCCGCGGCGCTGCCTTTGAAATCAAACCGCGTCGCTAATTCCTTGCGCGCCTGATTGAGCGCGTTGTCAATTTCCTGCTTGTCTACTTCGGAGACGATGTCGAACGACGGCATGATCTACTTGCAGTTTGTGATTGCGGTTTGCGGATTCAAGCAGCGCCCGAAACCGTCATCCCGAGCGTTAGTCAAGGGATTCCGTTGCGCAAGCTTAAAGCTGACTTTGTTGTACAGCGCCTCACAGGAAGTTTGGGACACGACAGTGCGTGTCCCTCCAGATGTGAGACAAATCGCGGGCGCGGCGGCTTGCGGCCCGTTACTCGAAGCGGAGGGCGATGACGGGATCGATCTTCAAGGCGCGCCGGGCGGGGAAGTAGCACGCGGCGAAAGCCGCGGCGGCAAGCAACACCGTCACGCCGCTGAAAATGAGTGGGTCGCTCGGATTGACTCCATAGAGAAGGGTGCTGGCCAGTCGAGTCGAACCAAAAGCTGCAATTAAACCAATGATCAATCCGATGGATGCCAGCAACATTCCCTGACGCAAGACCAACTGAAGAACCTGGCTGCTTTGCGCACCCAACGCCATACGGATGCCAAGCTCCCGCGTGCGCTGGCTCACCGAGTACGCCATCACCCCGTAAACCCCAACGGACGCGAGGACGAGCGCGAGTATTCCCAAACTACCAAGCAAAATTGCGCCCATCCACGACGGCCACAGCGCAAAGGCCAGATGCTGCGCCACCGTCTTTTCGTACGTGATGGAAATGTGATTATCAACGTCGCGAACGATCCGATGGACTTCCGGCAGCATTGATCCCGGTGCGGCAGCGGTGTGCACGAAAATCGTGATACCGCCATCCGGCACATCGCGAAACGGAGTATAAAGCATCGGCACCGGCGTCTCGCCGAGCGTTGCCGCCTTCACATCGCGCGCGATTCCGATGACTTCAAAGAAACCTTCGCGGTTATAATAGCGAAAGCGGCGGCCAAGAGCATCTTCGCCTGGCCAAAATGTCTTCGCCATTGTCTCGCTAATCACTGCCACGCTGGCCGCAGTTTCCGCCGCATCGTGTTCGGTAAAGTTTCGGCCACGCAAAATAGGAACGCCCATGGTTTCGAAGTAACCGGAAGAGACGGCGCTGATA
>JBKPQI010000014.1:0-3275 GCA_046733975.1 Verrucomicrobiota bacterium | reverse complement strand
ACCGGGTCGATCATCGGCAACGTTCTGCTCGTTCTTGGTCTCTCCATTCTTTTTGGCGGTTTGAAATACAAAGAGCAATATTTCAATCGCTCCGGGGCGCGCACCTCCGTCGTCTCGCTCTCGTTAGCAGCAATTGGCCTTATCATTCCGACGGTCTTTCATCTCGCCGCTTATTCCAGCCCGGCCGGCTGGAATCCGTCGGCTGAGCAAAAGCTCTCGCTGGGCATCGCCGTCGTTCTGTTCCTGACCTATTGCTGTGTGCTCGGTTTCTCGCTCCGGACCCATAGATATTTCTTTCAATGCGGGGAGCCAGACGTAGAGCATACAGCCGTGCAAGGATCGCTCGGTCGGGCGACCCTCCTCCTCGTCATTTCCACCGCCGTCGTCGCGCTGCTCTCGGAATTTCTCGTCGGCACAATCGAAGATGTTCAGCATTCGGTTGGCGTGACCGAGATGTTTGTTGGCGTGATTGTGGTGGCAATTGTGGGCAACGCGGCCGAACACTCGACCGCCATCCTCATGGCGATGAAAAATAAAATGAATCTCAGCGTCGGCATCGCGGTCGGCTCGAGTCTTCAAATTGCCCTTTTTGTTGCCCCTGTGCTGGTTTTTCTCTCCTATCTTTTCGGACGGCCCATGGATCTTGAATTCTCAATGCCGGAAGTTTTCGCAGTTGTCGCTTCGGTCTACATTTTGTTTCAGATCAGTGGCGACGGCGAGACGAACTGGATTGAAGGGGTTCAACTGCTGTCAGTGTACGTGATTTTAGGAATTTTGTTTTTTTATCTGCCGGAGGCGCGGAGGCCCTGACGTCAGAGATGAGAGCCGAGGATAAAGCTCAATGATCAACGATCGATAATTGGTTATCCGCTGAGACATGGAAGCCAAGAAGGATAACGCCGGCGTCATTGCCTTTCCGCCGTTTATCTGGCTGGTGGGCGCAATCATCAGCACTTTGCTCCATTTTTTCGTCGTTCACCTGCCAATCACGACGAACCATCGTGTTGGTCTCGTCTGCGGCTTCTGTTTCGTAATTGTTGCACCGGCGCTCGCATTATGGGCGCTGTTCACGATGATTGCGGCGGGAACTAATATCGATCCCGCAAAGCCGGCACTCGCGGTTGTGCGAGGTGGCCCCTTTCGTTTCACTCGCAATCCGATGTATCTGGCCCTCTGTTTGCTCCAAATCGCGCTCGGATTTTTCGTGAATGACTGGATTACACTTTTATTTGTGATCCCGATCTTCGTCATCCTCCATTACGGCGTGGTCCTGCGGGAGGAACGATATCTCACCGCAAAGTTCGGCGAACCTTACTTGCAGTTTAAACGCGAAGTCCGCCGCTGGCTCTAACCAGAAATAGAGATCACTGACCCGTTCCGTCGAAACTTGACTGCTTTAAGCAGTCAAGTCGCGGGGCACGATGCAGACTGAACGATTTCAGGCCCGCGACGGGAGGAACTGCTGCGACCTCGTCCAGTGAGGACACTGTCCGAAATTGGGCCCAGCCGTTCCTGCCTACGGTTGTCCGCCACCGCCCATTGCACCGTAAACCTGGCCAGTGGCGTAGCTCGCATCATTTGCTGCAAGTTGCACGTAAATAGAGCCCAATTCAGCCGGTTGCCCCGGCCGGCCCAGAGGCGTCGCTCCGCCGAACTCTTTCAGCTTATCCATGGTCGCCCCGCCGCTTACCTGCAGCGGAGTCCAGATCGGACCGGGCGCGACGCCGTTCACCCGAATTCCTTTCGGCGCGAGCTGTTTCGCGAGCGAACGCACATAGCTCGTCGTCGCCGCCTTGGTCATGGCATAATCGTAAATCTCGGGAGATGGATCGGTGGCCTGTTCTGAAGTAGTTGCAATAATGACGGAGCCCGGCTGCATGTGCGGCAGCGCGGCTTTGATGATCCAGAACGGCGCGTAGATATTCGTCTTCATTGTCGCGTCGAAATCTTCGGTCGTGATATCGAGGATCGACTTACGAGCTTGTTGGCGCGCAGCGTTGCAAACCAAAATATCGAGCGCGCCAAGTTGCTCGATTGTTTCGGCGACTAGTTTCCTGCAAAAATTCTCGTCGCCCAGATCGCCCGGGATCGTTACTGCTTTTCGACCTGCCTCCGTGATCAGATCGATGACTTCATCCGCGTCGGGCTGTTCGGTTGGAAAATAGTTGATCGCAACGTCAGCGCCTTCCCGTGCAAACGCGATTGCAGCTGCGCGACCCATGCCAGAATCGCCGCCGGTGATGAGCGCCTTGCGACCCAACAAACGTCCGGAACCTCTATAACTCTTCTCCCCGTGATCGGGCCGTGGTTCCATCCTGCTCGCGAGTCCCGGCCACGGTTGCGATTGCTCTTTGAACGGCGGTTTTGGGTATTTCGTCTTCGGATCTTCTAATTTTTCGGTTGTCATAGATTGTTGTTTTGATTGTGCGGCTGAAACGCGCGTCCCGGTTAACGCTGCGATTCCGGCAGCACCGAATCGCACAAGGGCGCGGCGGCGCGTGAAACTTTCCGAGTCCATTGCCTCAGGCCCGGCTGGCTTGCACCACAAGGCAACAGGCCGCTTCGTTATCGCAGTCTTTCCCGCACATGTCGTTTACGAAATAGTATCGCTCGCGAGACCTTACCCAGGCTTACGAATCGCAAGCAGTCGGCACGGCCGTGTTAATTTATGCCGGCCGGCGGCTTGAAGGGGCTCCACTCGGCCTGACCGGACGCGGAAGCGCGTCCCTCCGTTTTTGCAACTTCAACGACCAGGGTGAGACATCCTTCGCTCGTGAGATCCCTCGGCGCCGATGCGACTCGGATGACAGCTTCCTTGAAGACCAGCGCTGAACGACGCACGCCGGCATCTGCATCGGCGGTTTGCGGTCCAACATCCGTTAGCGGTGTGCCGCGCGCCTTCGTTCGTGACGCATGAGCCGAAGACGCACGCCAATGGCATAAACAAGATAATATCCGATGAGCCCAGCGGCGACCGCGAAGGAAAGTTGAGTCGCCGAGGCAGTCAACCACCAGTGTTGCTGGCTGGTTATGCTTTCCCCTACATGGGTAACACGCCACCACCCATAAATGAAGCGCCCGGTGATCACAAAGGTAATTAACAGGGCGAGCGAGCGACTTGGAGTGTAGAAGAATCCTTTGGATTCAACTTCCCATCGGGTTAAAAACAAACCCAGCAAACCTACGAGCGCTCCGATCGCCATACCGGTAAGAGCAAATCGAAAAGCCGACGCAATCCAGAAAGACATAAGGAACGCGACGAAAACGAAAAGAGC
>JBKPQI010000013.1:0-10313 GCA_046733975.1 Verrucomicrobiota bacterium | reverse complement strand
GCGTATTCCACCAAGGAGCTGGAGCATTCGGGTAAATATCCGTCACGTGCCCGTTTTCCCAAAGAACGGCGTGTTTAGCCGAATGTCTTCCCACCGCCTGGTCGCAGATACCTGAAATTCCCACGATCTGACCATTATCATTGATCGCGGTCGCCGCGCCCGAAGTGTCGCCTGCGATCAAAGGCAGTTCGTGGATCTGATCCGGCGGCCCGAGCGTCCACATCGCTGGGCGGAACTGAAGCACCTGAGTGCAGCAACACGTCGGATCATGAGTCCCGTTTTCGGCCCAGCCTACCGCCTGACCCAGGTTGTTGGCTCCAGTGGCGAACCCGTTATTTCCTCCGGCAAAATTCGGCAGTCCCCTCATCTGGCCGTTTTTCCAGACGAAGCCGAGATTAATATAGCCCACATTATTTGGCGAACTGTAGAAAGCCGCACTGCTCCAACTTTCGCCGAGTAGCTGCGGGTCGGCAGTTTGGGAAATACCCACGATAACTCCGGACGTATTTTTCACGTTCCATGTCACGCTGCTGTTTGGTCCGCCGAGCGTACCAAGATCCGTTAGAGCATTGTTTCGCCACAGAGTGGCGTGCCGGTTCCTGTCAGCCATTCTGGAATAGCCAGCGGCCCAGCTCAGGTCATTGATGCTGTTGCCTCCGCTGCTCGTTCCCCCGAGTGAAGGAAGCGTGGAAACGTGATATTGCGCTTTTGGTTTCGGCGTTTGGGCGGCGGCGGTTTGGCCAAAGACCAGTGCCGCGCCGCCGACTACGGCCAGAATAATGAGCAAAAGGATCCATCCGCTGTAATCACGATTTACGGCATAGCGAGAAGAGTACGGGCCACGGTGCCTATCCGCAGGTATGGCCATCGAAGGCGAGTTGGAATTAAGGATTTGTTTTGGTGTTGTCATAGATGTTCCTCAGTTGATGGGTTGTTGACTGAGTATTAGAGGCTGTCCGCGCATCGGAAAGAGCCACTTCGGGTTGCAGATGCGGACCACTTTTTAAAGCACCAAGCACCAAACCCCAAGGAAGCACCAAGCACCAAGCTTTAAACCTAGGTGAGCCGCATGTTTTCCCCGCACGGTCGCATTGGTTATTGGAGCTTGCGGTTTCTCTGGACCTTGGGGTTTCACCGATGAAATCGTTGTCCGCTACAATTTTGCGTCGAGCGCGCTGGCGAACTTTTGCAGGCCTTCGCGAATTTGCGCACGCGTCCAGGCCGCGAACCCAAAGGTGAGAGCAGGATTCATCTCTGCTTTCATAAAGCAGGATGACAATGGCGACGGCCGGATCCCGATTTCCCTGCAGGCTTGGGTGATCGTTGGAAAGTAGGCTTTGCGTTTTACCCAGGCGACGAAATGCAATCCTGCTTCCGGAATTTGCAGATCAAAATGCTTACTCAAAAGACCATTGAACTGTTCGATGAAAAATTCCCGGCGATCGGAGTACAGTTTACGCATTCGCTTGATGTGACTGAGAAAAAACCCCTCTGATAGAAAACGAGCGAGCGTCGCTTGATCGATGGCGGATGAATGTTGATCCATTACCGCGCGGATCTTAATCATGGCGTCGACTAATTGCTCCGGCGCGAGGATGTAGCCGAGGCGAAGCGATGGATAAAGAATTTTACTCATCGTTCCGGCATAGATGACACGGCCGGAATTATCGAGCCCCTGCAAACACGGGAGCGGCGGACCAGTAAAGCGGAACTCGGAATTATGATCGTCTTCAAAAATGTAGGCGTCACAGGCGCGCGCGAATTCGATCAATGCCGTCCGGCGCGCCAGACTCATGGTCATGCCCAGGGGAAACTGATGTGACGGCGTGACGTAAATGATCTTGGGATATCGCCCCTTCGCTGGTCGACCAATGACAATCCCTTCGCGGTCGATCGGCCGCGGTACGACGCTGCCACCAGCGAAACCAAAAGCGCGCCGCGCCTGATAAAACCCCGGATCTTCAATCCAGGCGATTTCGCCGCGATTAACCAAAGCCAGTGCGCTAATGATCATCGCCTGCTGTGTGCCCGCGGTAACGATGATTTGATCGGGATGACACCGCGCGCCGCGAAAATCACAAAGATAAGTGGTAATGGCCTTGCGCAGATCCGCGTCGCCGTGGCTCGAAGCGTATTGAAGCAAGTGCGCGCCCTTTCGGGCGAGAACTTGTGCCCGGAGCCGTTCCCAGATTTCCATGGGAAACTCATCGAGGGCCGCGACCGCGGGGACAAAGGTGACGCCGGGGGGACCCGCGATGCCGAAGTCAAATTCTTTTCCGGAACGTTTGTCGGGAAGGTCGCGAACGCGGTTGGAGAGTCGAGGTGGCGGTTCAGGCAGTCGCTCGATTTTTGGGCGGCGACTACTCAGAAAAGTTTCGGGAAGTGGATCGGCGACGAATGTCCCGGAGCCAATTTTGGATCGGAGATAGCCTTCCGCGTGCAGCTTGTCGAAAGCGAGATTGACCGTAAGTCTGGAAATCCCGAGCTCAGCGGCAAGGGTGCGCGTCGAGGGAAGACGGGAAGAGTTGCTGCTAAAGTTCCCGGTCACTAATTCGTCGCGAATCTGACGGTACAATTGTTGATGTAATGGTTCGGCTGATTTTCGAATCAGACGCACCATTTCGAAGGCGACGATGGAACGGCGGCGCCGCTTTTTTGGACGGGAGTTATTAAGTGGTTTCAAAATCAATGATGAGCTGTGCTATTGAAGGCCCCCGGCCGGGTCGAAGTGGAGAACGACATCAAACGCATACGTGCGACAAGAAACGACAGAGAATGCATTTTTAAGGAATGGCACGACACGAACAACAAGTTTCTAAAGTGGACTGGTCTTTGATGCCTAAGTGGTCTGTTGACAGTCTGGCACACAGCGGGAGCTTTTTGTGCCATGGAAAATCGAACCCCGGTTACGGATTACAAAAAGACTAAGGGCATCATCTATTTCGCGAGAATGCTGGATAAGATCCGGCTCCACGCCGCCGGTAAACTGGCGCCGGACTATTTTGTCGGGGTAGAAGATCCGACCCTCTTCGATTCACGTTGCTCCAGGTTTCTCGGAGTCGATTACGACGAGCTGACGAAGCGGACGCTTGAGGGCGGTTCGGATGACGAAATTTTGGAGTGGTGCTTTAAACACGGCCGAAAACCGGGCGAAGAAGAAATTGCGATCTGGAATGCGTTTCTGGCGAAACGCGGCTGGCGGGATGAAGCGAGCGAAGAATTAATGGAGGCGAAAAAACGGGCGGGCTGGGAAGGCCGAGATGATATCCAAACTTGGATCGACCTCCATGATGCAGAGGAAGGGCGAACGCCGGGGCAGTCGATTGGGTGAATTTGTTGCAGCGCTAAATCGTCAACCTTGAAGCGCTGTAGCGCGCTGTCATCCCGAGCCGCACAGACGGCGAGGGATCTCTCATTAGGTCATAATCGTTCGAAAAAATCGTGAGATCCTTCCGTCCGAGCCGGAGGGGCATTGTCTGCGCGACCCGGGATGACAGAAAACGAAGCGCTTGTCGAAAGCGCGTGCGGGAAAAGCGTGTTTGTTGGCATGGATCGCCACCGCTACATCATGATGAGACGAGAGACATGAAACATTGGCGAGCTTGTAAACTTGACTGCTTTAAGCAGTCAAGTTTCGCGCTGCTTTTACTGTTTTTCCTGTTCCATTCATCTTGGGCCGCTGACACTCAGGTCGACCCTGCCGCGGTCAGAGCAGCGGCAGAATATTCAGCGCGCCACCGCGGCGCTTCATTTCTGGCGATCCAAAATGGACGGACGCTCCTGGAGGAGAACGCGAACACGCCGCATAAAATCTATAGCGGAACGAAAGCGTTTTGGGATTTGGCGGCATTGGCCGCGGCGGAAGATCGTTTGATCGATCTCGATGATCACGTTGCCGACACGATCCCCGCCTGGCGCAAGGATCCGTGGAAATCGCGCATCACGATCCGGCAGTTGCTCAACTTCGATTCCGGTATCGAACCAGTCTTCCGTTTGCATGAAACTCAATCGGAGGATCGGGATGCAGTCGCCGTGCGCGCCCGCGCAGTAGCGGAACCGGGAGCTGCTTTTATTTACGGGCCGGCATCGCTTCAGATTTTTCATGAGGTGTTGAAACGAAAGCTGCGGGATCAAACTCCGACTCACTATCTGGAGCACCGGGTTTTGCATCGCCTCGGCCTGGGCACGCAACGCTATCTTCCGGACCGTGCTGGTAATCCGTTATTGGCGACTGGCTGGATTTTGACGGCGAGAGAATGGGCAAAGATTGGCCGCGTAGCACTGAACGATGGTGCGCCGGTAATCTCCAGGCAGTCACTGGAACAATGCTTCCGCGGAACGACAGCGAATCGGGCATTCTCACTTGGTTGGTGGAACAACCATGCCGCTCCTCGCGGACGGGAGTTCAACTTCGAACAAATGCTGATGCCGAAATGGCCGAATCAGAACTGGCGTGATGCCTGTATCTGCCGAGCCGCACCGAGCGACTTGGCCACGTGTATCGGCTCCGAGGGCCAACGCCTCTACGTCATCCCTTCAATGCAACTCATCATAGTACGACAAGGTGACGGCGGATCATTTTCGGACGCTCGTTTTTTGCGGTTGCTCCTCGGCCGGGAGCGCGGGTAAGGCTTCACGCGTCGCCAGCATCAGGATGCCGTCTTCCTTTTGCCAGTGATAACCAAACGCGAACCCGAGCTCCGGCGGCGGCGGATTTTGCGCGTAGATCGCGGCGAGATCGGGCTGATGATATTTTTCGAATTCCTCGTGGTGCGCCACATAACGCCCGTAGCAATTCACTTTCCAACCTTTCGGAAACATCCGCAGCGGAATTCCCGAGTCGTCCTGAATGATGACGCGACTGTTCTGGATAAGAAAATTCCGGACACCCGAGAATCCGTCTCCGTGCATGAGAAATGAAGCGGCCTTGAGCAAACTCAATCCCGGACCGCGCGCGGCGCACCACCGAAAAAAGGCGCTGTTGCCGCCAGACAAATCGGTTTTGAAATAATAAAGTGTTTGCTGTTGTTCGCCGCCGCCGAAGGTGATTTTTACCCCTTCGGCCGGAGTACTTACGTGGGTGACATCGATGATGGTGTAACCAAGACGCGCCAGGAAAACGTAAAGAATCGGTAATGTTCCGCTGATGTTTCCACGACCCAAATCGGAGCGCATTTCCTTGGTGATGAAGTATTGAAATCGCAAAATCGAATTCATGGACATGCGCAGCGAAATTAGATCTTGAGCCAGTATCTCGGGTGGAATTTGGCTGAGGTCAGGGACATTCCCGATTGGTTCCAGCCCAGCGAGGATGTAGTTGCTGGCTAACGGGAAAAAGATGCTGGCATATAAAAAATCGGGACCGCTAAACATGTAGAACGCGGTATCGGTGCTGCGATGGAACTGCGGGGCGTTTGCCTGCATCCACTGCCGAATGGGGGAGATTTGTAGCTGCTCTTTTTTTCGCCAAGCTTCGTTCATCGCCTGCGCGTGTTCCTGCCAGGCTGGAGTGTGGGTGAGCGGCTCGAGCGCGCCGGTTACCGGCATGCCCCCCAGGAAACGCGCCGTTTCATCCAAAAGCGACAAGCTCTGAGTCCTTGCCGGGCTTGCGACATCGAGAGGAACGGCTGCTGAGGGCACGGTCGTGCTTGTGGTGTCAGGTGGAACTGGAGTCCGGGTCGGAACGGGAGGCCGAGTCGGATACGGAGTCCGCATCGGAATGGCATTCTGAGCCACTGCGGAATGAGCCGCGCTCACCAAAAGGAGCGCCATTAAGATGCCGCATTTCATTCCTGGTTAGACGGCGCGGGCGCGGTTTTTGGTGAAATAAAATAGATAATTAAACCGAGGGCAGCAGTTCCCAGACCGAGGAGTGAAGGCAGCTGAGTCGAGGCTTCGGCGAGCAAGTGCCACAGCATCCAGGAGCTGATCACCAAAAAAATCAGCGGCGTAATGGGGTATCCCCAGGCGCGGTACGGCCGTTCCAAGTCCGGTCGCCGCCAACGCAAAACAAAAACTCCGAACACGGTGAGGCCAGAACAAAGCGCCAAACTGAACTGCACATAATTCACGACCGCTTGAAAGGTCGCGGTCAAGAGCATGATGTTGACGATAACGAACTGCGTCAGGATCGCGTTTACCGGGATGCCGCGTCTGCTTCGTTGCGAGAGCTTTTTCAAAACTCCGAGATCCTCGCCCATCACCGCCGTCACCCGCGGCCCGATCCACATCATGGCACTGACCGTTGAGATGAGTCCGAGACAAATGAACGCCGCCATTATTTTTCCGCCCGTTCGACCGAAAATGTGTGCGCTGGCGATGAGTGCGACCTGTTGTTTGCCAATCATTTCGGTCGCGGGAGTGGTCCGAAGAAAGACGGCATTCACGCAAACGTAAAGGATGATGACAATGACGGTACCGAAGATGAGCGAGAGCGGCACGTTCCGGCGCGGATTACGAATTTCGCCAGTGATATAAGTGGAAGCGTTCCAACCGGAGTAGGCGTACATGACCCAATAGAGGCTGATCGCGAAAGGAGCGCTCGCGATCACGGCGGCATCACCTTTGACCGGCAAAAATGAAACGGACTGCGTCTTGTTAACATAAAATCCGGCGGCGACGAGCAGGCCGATGAGCGCGACTTTTAAGACAGTGGACCCGATCTGGAATGCGCTGCCGAGTTGGAGATCGCACAAAAGGACGAAAGTGACTAGCGAGACCGATACGATGGCGGCGAACAGCGGATTTACGGCTGGGAAGATTTCGGCGAGGTAAGTGCCGAAAGGCATGGCGGCGATGGCAACGGGCGCCGAAAACCCCACCGTGGCGGAAATCCACCCCGCGAGGAATCCGAGAGAAGGATGATAAATCTCTCTGAGAAAATGGTATTCACCTCCGGAACGCGGCAATGCCGCCGCCAGTTCGGCATAGGAGAGCGCGCCGCACATCGCGCAGATCCCGCCAACGATCCAGAGAAACACGATGGCGAAGCCAGTGCGCAAATCGCCGACCTGAAATCCGAGGCTGGTGAAAATTCCGGTGCCAATCATGTTTGCAATCACGATGCAAGTGGCCGTGAGCAGCGAGATGCGAGGTGGGGTGAAAGGTGACACAGGTTCGACGTTTGGATGTGATGGATCGAGCAGTCCCTTGCTCGATGTTAAAGCAAGTGCGGCGTAGCCGCCGCAATTGTTTTGGCATCGCCCGACCAAGAGGCCGATCCACCTCAGACGCTATTAATCGTTAGCGCATTTTGCATCTGTTGCAGATGCCACTTGCGAACGGATGATTGACACCGCACAAGAAACGCGGTTCACAGTTAAGATATGGCGCGCCTTCTCATTGCCGATGATCAACCGGATGTGCTGGAAGCGTTGCGAATCTTACTGAAAGGCGCTGGACATCAGACCGACGCGGTGACTTCGCTCGCCGGCATCTTCAATGCGCTCGAGAAAAAAGATTACGCGCTGCTCATGATGGACCTGAACTACACGCGCGATACTACTTCGGGACAGGAAGGTCTCGAGGTTATCCCGAAAATTCAGGAGATTGATAGCACTTTACCGATCGTGGTGATGACCGCCTGGGCTACGATTGATCTGGCAGTGGAAGCGATGAAACGCGGCGCACGCGATTTCGTCCCGAAACCATGGGACAACGAGCGCTTGCTCGCAATCGTGCGAACGCAGATCGAACTGGCAGGCGCGTTGCGCAAGGGCCGCAAGCTGGAAGCGGCCAATCAACTTCTGCGTGGCGGCGCACCGAACATCATCGCGGAATCGGCCGCCATGCGTCCGGTGCTGGAAATGATTTCGCGAGTAGCGCCGTCGGACGCGAATATTTTAATCACGGGCGAGAACGGCACCGGTAAAGGATTGATCGCACAGGCGCTGCACGCGCTCTCGCCACGCACTTCCCACACCATGATCACGGTGAATATGGGCGGCCTGTCGGAAACAATTTTTGAAAGCGAGTTATTCGGTCATGTGAAAGGCGCGTTTACCGACGCAAAAACGGACCGCGCCGGGAGATTCGAGCTCGCGGATGAGAGCACGCTGTTCATGGATGAAATCGCGAATATTCCGCTAAACTTGCAGGCGAAACTGCTGCGGGTGATCGAGACGGGCGAATTCGAACGCGTGGGTTCCTCCAAAACGTTGCACGCAAATGTGCGCATCATTTCCGCGACGAATTCGAATCTGCATGATGAAGTTGCGGCCGGTCGGTTCCGGCAGGATTTGCTCTTTCGCCTGAACACAATCGAAATCGGTTTGCCAGCGCTGCGGGATCGGAAAGAAGACATTATGCCGCTGGCGAAGAATTTCCTGAGAATGCACGCGAAACGTTACCGCAAGGAGCTGGGCGGCTTTGACGAAACGGCTCGGGAGCGTCTGATGACGCATCCCTTTCCGGGAAATGTACGCGAGTTGGATCACGTGATTGAACGCGCGGTCTTGATGTCGACCGGCTCGCAGATCAAAGCGCGGGATCTCGGCCTCTCGACCGGGCCCGGCGACGCGCGCGGGCTCGAAGATATGAGCCTGGAAGAAGTGGAAGCGTATCTGATTAAGAAAGCGCTCGCGCGCGCCGGTGGAAATGCCCGGCAGGCGGCGGAAGCGCTGGGATTGAGTCGGAGCGCATTCTATCGGCGATTGCAGCAGTATGGACTTTAGGAATCGCGGATTGCAAATAGCGGATTGCGCATTGAGGCGGTCGGAAGCGTTGGAGGCGATGGCCATTTCTCGAGCATCGCAAATTGAAGCAGAAGTTCGTTTTGGCGAGACGCCAAAAGTCCGAGCCGGACTGGCGTTACACGCGAGACGCGTGCGCTACCCAGCGTGTGGCGCGAACGCGCATGAATGATCGTCGCAAACGGCGGCGGCGGATTGCGCACGAAACTCATCTCACCTGGTTGACCATTGGCGCGGTCGTGCCGGCGGCGTTGATCGCCTTGTGCCTGCTCTGGTTTGGCGATTACAGCGCAAAGGTGCAATGGACGCTCACGCTCGTGATCGCCGGATTCGCCTTTGGTTATATCGCAAGCGTGCGCGAACAGGTCATCCGACCGTGGCAGACCGTCGCGAATTTACTCGCGGCGCTGCGGGAAGGCGATTATTCCATTCGCGCCCGGGGCGCGCGTGAAAACGACGCTCTCGGCGAGGCGCTCCTCGAAGTCAACGAATTGGGTGAGACTTTGCGACGGCAGCGTCTCGGCGCGTTTGAAGCTACTGCCCTTTTGCGCACGATCATGGCCGAGATCGACGTTGCGGTTTTTACTTTTGATCCAGAACGCAAGCTACGTCTAATCAATCGTGCAGGTGAAAATTTGCTCAGGAAGCCGATGGACAAACTACTCGGCCGCAGTGCGCGCGAGCTACGGCTGGATGTTTGTCTCGACGCCGACGAAGATGCACCGCTTACGCTCGCTTTCCCCGGCGCGAGTGGCCGCTGGGGAGTGCGGCGCAGCACGTTTCGCGAGCATGGTTTACCCAATGAACTGCTCGTCCTGACCGATCTCAGCCGCACTTTGCGGGAGGAAGAGCGGATCGCATGGCAGCGACTGGTGCGTGTGCTCGGTCATGAATTGAATAACTCGCTGGCGCCGATCAAATCCGTTGCTGGAAGCTTGGAAAATCTTTTGCGACGTGATCCGTTGCCGGCGGATTGGCATGAAGACGCCCGCAGCGGCTTGAACGTGATCGCGACACGCGCTGATTCCCTGAGTCGTTTCATGGAAGCATATTCGCGACTGGCCCGCCTGCCGCCGCCGTTGAAAGAAGAAATGGACGTCGGTGCAGTCGTGACTCGAGCCGCGAATTTGGAAACGGGGGGACCAGTGGAACGCCAGCCTGGGCCGCCTATGACCATTCGCGCCGATGCGGGGCAGGTCGAGCAAGCGCTGATTAACTTGCTGCATAATGCCGTGGAAGCGTCGGTTCCGACGGGCGGCAGGATAACGATTGGCTGGAAGCAAATGGAAGATTGCGTGGAAATCTTTGTGCGTGACGAAGGCGAGGGAATCATGAATCCGACAAATTTGTTCGTGCCGTTTTTCACCACCAAACCGGGCGGTTCGGGGATTGGTCTTGCGCTGTCGCGACAAATTGCCGAAGCGCATGGTGGGACATTGACGCTGGCGAATCGCGTCGGTGCACGCGGAGCCGAGGCGTTATTGAAGTTGCCGAGATAAGAAGTAATCTTAAGGTTTTGGCCTCGAGATCCCTCGACTCGCTCGGGATGACGGCAATCAGCATTTCCTTGTTAGAACCGACGCGATTCTCGATAATTGACCGCCGATCCCAATTTTGCTGAAG
>JBKPQI010000012.1:0-16370 GCA_046733975.1 Verrucomicrobiota bacterium | reverse complement strand
GTCATGGCCCTTGGACGAGTGGGGTTCAAACAACCTCGCGATCTTTTGGTTTTTGCGATCGGCCCTGAGTTCAACCGCTTGCTCTTCAGCGATCCCAATTTGTTCCGGCCAACTGGTTTGATCTTGCCGGGTCCAAGAAATTCGGCGCAACGCCGCGTCCGTTTTGGTCTCACCCGCATGACCGGAGATCAGCATCGGCAGCAACGACAACTGGTGGCTCCCCCTTTTCATCGCACGGCGGTGCAAGGTTATCACGAGATCATGGTGGACGTAGTAAATGGCCAGCTCGCGGAATGGAAAACCGGCAGCGGCATTAACATCCATGAAAAAGCTCGCGCTTTGACTTTGCGCATTGCGAGTGCCGTCCTGTTCAGTCGCGACCCTGCCGAGGCTTATCCGATTGGGCGAATGCTGGAGGATTGGGTGGACCGCTGTTTTTCGATGGGCGTATGGGCGTATCCGCTGCCAGTTCCCGGAACGCCCTACCACGGAATGTTGCGTCAGGCCGAACGAATCGAGAAGGCGCTTCGGGCAATGATTACCCGTCGGCGCGCTGAACCCGGAGCACGAACCGATGTGCTCTCGCTTCTTATGCAAGCGCGCGACCATGAAGGACGTCCCATGACCGACACGGAGCTGGTTGGTCAGGTGTCGATTCTTTTTATCGCCAGTTTCGAGACAACAACCAGCGCATTGACCTGGAGTTTGTTTCTTCTCGCCCAACATCCTGCCGTTATGCACCAGTTGATGGATGAAATTGAATCGGTCCTGGGCGATGCGCCGCCGCGTCCGGACCAGCTGCCGCAGCTTCCGTTTTTGAATTGGGTGATTAAGGAGAGCATGCGCATTCTTCCGCCGGTGCCTTACACGGTCCGCGTAGCACAGCAGACATCGAATGTTGGGCCATTCGAGGTAGGACCGCAGGCGCGTGTGGTCGCCAGTCATTATCTCACCCATCATTTACCGGAGCTATATCCCGAGCCGGAACGATTCCGACCCGAACGCTGGCGCAATCTTAATCCAACCCAGTACGAATATCTGCCCTTCAACGCCGGCCCTCGGATCTGTATTGGCGGCGCTTTTGCCACCCAGGTGCTCAAGATTTCACTGGCGATGATTTTGCAGCGCTTTCGATTTACCGTTGTCCCGGGGAGTCGCATCGATCGCATCGTTGCCATCTCCATGAATCCACGTCGCGGGCTGCCCATGATCATCGCGAAGAAGGATCGAAATTATTCCGCAAGCGAAGTTCGAGGACAGATCCGCGACATGGTTCATTTCCCGTCGAACGGTTCTCATTAGCGTGATCCCCGGCCACGGCGTATAGAGTGGATCGGCCGCTCCGCCGGGCGATGTCAAAGGATTGCGGCTTCGTCGCCTAACATTAACATCGCGCAAGAGACTGCTCGATCCACCTTCCGATCTCACAAAATATGTATGGGACGCCATTCTAATTGCTCGCGCCCTCAATGAAGAAGAACATCCTCACCGGCGCACGTGCGGCCCGCGAATACGTTCACTTTTTCCGCGATCCCGTTGCGTGCATGCGGCGATTACAACAAGAGCATGGGAGCCTGATAGCGCTCGGGCCGATCGCGTTCGGGGAGCCGACAAAACTGCACGTTCTGGCTATTGGGCCGGAATTTAATCGCCAAGTCCTCGGCGATCCCGCGAAATTTCGCACCACCGGCCAGTTCATTCACGGTCCGATCGGGTCCGCGCAACGCCGAATACGTTTTGGTCTTACGCGGATGAATGGTCCGCAGCACAAGCAGCAACGCCAGCTGATCCTCCCGCCATTTCACAAAAGAGCTGTGGCGGGTTATCACGACCTCACAGTTGAACTGGCACAGGAAGTGATCGGGCGATGGAAGCCGGGCCAGCGCGATGTTTACGCCGATATGCGCGCCGTCACACTGCGAATCGCCAGTGCCGTGCTTTTCGGTCACGAAGCGAGTGATGCCTACCGCATCGGCCATTTGCTCGACGTTTGGGCGCGTCGGAACTTTTCCGGCCCGGTCTGGTTTTTTCCGGTCAATATCCCCGGCACGCCATATCGCCGCTTACTTAAACATGCTGAATTAGTCGAACGCGAGATTCTTGCCCTGGTAGAGAAACGCCGGCGCGATCCCTCTGATCGCACCGATGTTCTTTCGATCCTTATTCAAGCGCGTGATGATGAAAACCGTAGCATGACCGACATGGAGCTGGTCGGTCAGGCAACAATTCTTTTCGGAGCCAGTTTTGAAACTACCGCCAGCACATTGACGTGGACCATGTTTCTGCTCGCGCAACATCCGATGACTATGCGCGAGCTAATGGACGAACTTGACGGCGTGCTCGGCGGTAGTCCGCCTACTCGCGAGCAACTCCCGCACCTTTCTTTCCTTGATCGTGTTATCAAGGAAAGCATGCGGATTTTGCCCCCGGTCCCGTTCACCATTCGCGCCGCCGACGACGATCAAATCCCGATGGGTTCACTGACGCTCAGCCATGGCGCACGCGTCATTTGCAGTCATTTTCTGACGCATCATCTGCCGGAAATTTACCCCGAACCGGAAACTTTCCGGCCCGATCGATGGCGCGAAATCGATCCCAGTCAATACGAATACATGCCGTTTAGTGCGGGGCCGCGCGCGTGTGTCGGCGCGATGTTTGCGATCCAGGTTTTGAAGATTTCGCTCGCGATCGTACTGCAAAAATTCCGTTTTACCGTCGTGCCAGGCGCGCAGATCGATCGAGCGGTGCGCATCACCATGAACCCGCGTCATGGTATGCCGATGATATTACGCGAGAATGATCGTCGCTATGAAAGCAGTAAAGTGCGCGGTCAAATTCACGAAATGGTAAAGCTGCCAGGGTGATTTGGTCATCCCGAGCGAAGTCGAGGGATCCCGTGGAAGTGATCTTTAAGGTACCGGCGCGGGATCCCTCGACCGCGCTCGGGATGACGGGAAATGGTTTTCGCTCATGGCTCGAACGCAAATCACTCCTCCTCGAACCATTCCGCGAACGTGTCCCACGTTAGTTGCTTTGAGAGTTTTCCTTTGTGCGGCCGCCAGCGCAAGCCGCCCACTGTAATGGTAAGAGTGCCTAGCTTGCGGCGATTCTTCTTCCACTTTCCCCATACTTCAAATTTTACACCCGGCTTACCAACCGCTACGTGCTCCTTCATTGTTGCCGTAACCCATTTTGTGGGTCGGCCTGGTTGGCGGCCTTTCATGGTTCGTTAATAGTGACCAAGTGAACTAACGATAAACAGGATTTTTTTCATTGAACAGCGCGCAATCGGTGAGCCAGAGAGAGCAAGCAATGACGTCCTTACACGCTGCTAGATCTGGAGGGACACGCGCTGTCGTCTCTGCGTGCGTGTCATCCTGAGACGCGTTAAACGGTGAAGGATCTCTCATTCGAGCGAGACATTTCGAAATTTCGATAACGTTTGATCAACTGCGGTCCCTCGCATTTTGTCCAAAGAGTTTGGTGCTATACTCTCTTTTTAAAGAGACTGATGACCGCGGGGCGCATGCTCGCTCGGGATGACAGAGGCAAAGCGGGAGAACAGAGCCGAGCAGGAGGACATGACAGTAAGGCGGCGCGATGGCAATTTGCGATGCCATGTTCGTCGATCAGATCAAAATCTTTGCCCAGGCTGGAAACGGCGGACGCGGATGTGTCAGCTTTCGGCGTGAGAAATTTGTTCCAAAGGGGGGACCTGATGGTGGTGACGGTGGGCGGGGTGGCGATGTTATTCTCCGAGCCGATCAACATACCGATCATCTGGCGAACCTTTTTTACGAGCCTATTATCAAGGCGAAGAATGGGGGGCACGGCCGCGGCAAAAAAATGCACGGCAAAAACGCGCCGAACAAAATCGTGAAGGTCCCGATCGGAACGATCGTTTATCAATTGCGGAGTTCGGGTCCGAGCCGGACTGACCTTACCGGATTGCGGATTAAGAGCGCGGAATCTGACGGTCTACGAGATTCCACCAGCGCTGGCGCGAATGAGCCCGAACCGGCTGAATTGTCCGGTGCTCAGTCGACTCCAGATCAATCCGCAATCCGCAAATCCGAAATTGATCCGGTCGCTGATCTCACGCGCGACGGGGAGGAGTTCGTTCTCTGCCAAGGCGGAGCCGGTGGGAAGGGCAACGTGCATTTCAAGAGCTCGCGCAATCGCGCCCCGCGCGAATACACCGATGGTGGCGAGGGCGAAAGCGGTGATTTCCTTCTCGAGTTGCGCTCGATCGCCGACGCCGCCCTCGTTGGTTATCCCAATGCCGGGAAATCGACGCTGATCCAGCGCATTTCCGCTGCGCGCTCAAAGATTGCGCCTTATCCGTTTACCACCTTGCATCCCGTAATTGGTGTGGTCCAGCTGGGTGATTACCGCCGCGCGACTGTTGCTGATGTCCCGGGTTTAATTGAAGGAGCGCATCGCAACCTCGGACTCGGCCATGACTTTCTTCGCCACATCACGCGTTGCCGGCTGTTACTTTTCGTCCTCGATATGGCTGGAAGCGAAGGCCGCAGCCCAATTGCCGATCTCGAATCGTTGCGTCGCGAAATCGATCTTTACGACTCGCGTTTGTCGCTGCGGCCATGGATCGTTGTAGCCAACAAAATGGACCTGCCGCAGGCGGAAGAAAATTTGCGCGATTTCGAAAGCCGCTTTCCGCAGCGTACTGTCGTGCCGATTTCCGCCAAAGAAAACCGGGGGATCAGCGAGTTCAAACGAGTATTAGGAGAATGGATCAACGGGGAGCAACAGCGGATGTCCAGCCAGACCGCGGTTAACGCCGCATACGATTAACCATTAGACAAGAGGGGCGAGTTCGCACACACTCAGCCGTCTCCCATGGCTAAACTTACCGTTGCCAGTTACTGCACTACCTTCCTCAAACCGGAGATGTTGCACATTTACCGGCAGGTAACCTCGCTTCGCCGGGCCCAGACCTTTGTCATGACAAAGAAGGTCGAGCACGCCAGGCGCTTTCACTTCGACGACATTGAACGAATTCCGCGGCCGCACCGTAATTTATTTCGTCACGGCTGGATGAAGTTCGTCGAACGCCGGCCCCCGCTCATTTATCGCGGTGAATATCAGATGCTCGTCTCCATCCTCGGCCGGCGTGGCGCCGATATGATGCACATTTATTTCGGGCATACCGGTGTGCATCTGCTTCCATTTATCCGCGCATGGAATAGACCCTGCCTCGTTTCGTTTCACGGTGCCGACGTCGCCATCAAACAGAATGTGGACAATTATCCCGGCAAACTGCGTCAGCTCTTCGCTTCAGTCCCGGTCGTGCTCGCTCGTTCGCGGTCCCTCGCCGACAGATTAGTCGGGTTCGGCTGTCCCGCAGAAAAAATCCGGATCAATCGTACCGGGATTCCGCTTCACGAATTCTCTTATGTGCGGCGCGAGTTTCCGGCCGACGGTCGCTGGCAGATCCTGCAGGCTTGTCGATTGATCGATAAAAAAGGCGTGGGATCGGCCATTCGCGCATTCGCCGTTTTCGCGAAAGAATTTCCAAACTCTGAATTCATCATTGCCGGCAAAGGCCCGTTGCAACCGGAGTTGCAAGCCTTGGCGCAGCAACTCGGTGTCGCGGCTAAGGTTCATTTTTGTGGTTTTCTCAGCCAACCTGATCTGCGGGAGCTTTATTCATTGAGCCACATTTTCATTCATCCGAGCGAAACCCAGCCAGATCAGGACCAGGAAGGCGTGCCCAATTCCGTGCTCGAAGCGATGGCCACAGGTTTGCCTGTGATTGCGACCCGCCACGGTGGAATCCCCGAGGCAGTCACGGAGAATCTCAATGGATTTTTAAGCGACGAGCGCGACACCGAAAGCCTTGGTCGCTCGATGGTGGCGTTGGCGAATTCGCCCGAACTATATGCGCGCTTTAGCGCAGCGGCCCGGCAGGCAGTTGCAGAAAATTTCGATCAGGAACTTACCATTCGGGATCTGGAAAGGATCTACGAGGAAGTATGTGACAGGGGCGTGGTGCGCGAACCGAAACCTGGAGAAGTGGCGTTGGCCGGACGGCTGATCGAAAGCGCAGTCGCGAAATAACTTGTCATCCGCGCAAAAGCAGCTTTGGTAAGCGCGGCAAGCGTCCAAGGGTCGAGCGCGAGACTGTTACGGCGGGTCTCCCTCCAGGAAAATCGGATTTTCGTTTGCTTCCAGCACACTCAATGTTTTTCCATCGCTATTTTTCGAAGATCATTGGCTTGAGCGTATCCGCTACGGTCGTCGCCCCGGTCTTATTGCAGGCAGCCGAGCCTTCCGAACACGAATCGCTTTCGCTCAAAGCGGTGCCTCTTTTCCAAATCGGGGGCGTTTCCGTGACCAATTCAATGCTTGTTTCCTGGGTCGTCGCTCTCGGGGTGATTATTTTCGCCCAGCTCGCGACTCGCAATATCAAAACCATCCCCAACGGTGCGCAGAACTTTTGGGAATGGCTGGTCGAGAGCCTTTATAACTTTCTCGAATCAATCGTCGGTCCCGATTTGGTGAAGAAGACCTTCTGGTTCTTCGCCACCATTTTCATTTTCATCCTGTTCGCGAACTGGTTCGGGCTAATTCCGGGAGTTGGAACGATCGGTTGGGGACATCCCGATCCTGCCACTGGCGCATTTCACATTGATCGACCGATCCTGCGTGGGGCCAATGCCGACCTAAACATGACTTCGGCCATGGCCCTTATTTTCTTTGTCCTCTGGTTTATTTGGGCGCTTCAGGCTAATGGTATTGGAGGATTCCTGATGCACCTGTTTGGGCCGAAAGGCGAGACATCCGGCGTTCTCAAGATATTGATGGTTGTCGTGTTCTTTCTAGTCGGTTGGCTGGAAATTATCTCGATTCTTTTCCGGCCCGTTTCGCTCAGCTTTCGTCTTTTCGGGAATATCTTTGCCGGTGAAAGCATTCTCGAGGCCATGTCCCACATGGTGCCGGCGTTGGCCTGGCTCATTCCAATTCCATTTTACTTTTTGGAGATTCTTGTGGGATTCGTGCAAGCACTCGTATTTATGTTACTCACAGCCATCTTCACCCTTTTGATCGCGCAACATAGCCCCGGAGAAGAAGCACATTGAAATTTCCGCGATGACAAAGTAAATCGCCAAAACCTAACAAGAAGAAAATATGATACTACCACTACTCGCAGAAATTAACGGAAGCATTCATGTCGGTCTGGCGGCAATGGGTGTCGGCATCGGCATCGGTTTAACCGGTCTGGGAATGACCACGGCCGTGGGTCGCAACCCCGGCGCTTTTACTCCCGTTCTGGTGCACGCGATCCTCGCCATTGCGTTAACCGAAGCGATTGTCTTCTACGCCCTTTACCTCGTGCGCTGAGAATTTAGCTGAAAGGCACCTCCGCTCGCGCGGAAATTACATTTATGAACGCATTATTCCTGGCGGCCGGCATTGGCGACACCCTGCGTGATACTGCGGAAACCTTTGGGTGGGACCCGAAGTTATTCTTTTCGCAAGTCATCAGCTTCATCATTGTCGCTTATTTGCTTAAACGCTTCGCTTACAAGCCGATTCTCGGAGTTCTGGCCCAGCGGCGCGAACAGATTCAGCAGGCGCATTTGAACGCGGAGAAGATCAAGCAACAATTAGCTGAAGCTGAGCAGCGTCACGCCGAGATTCTGGCCAAGGCCAATGCCGAAGCGCAAAAGATGATTGAGGAGGCGCGCACCAGCGCCGCTCACCTCTCTGATCGTAAACAGCAGGAGGCCATTGCCGCAGCCGAGCAAATCCTGGCCAAGGCGCGAGAGGCCAGCGCGATTGAGCATGAACGCACCATGACACAATTAAAACGTGAACTGGGTCGTCTGGTCGTGGATACGACCGCGAAAGTGACGGGGAAAGTCTTGACTTCGGACGATCAGCGGCGTCTGCAGGAAGAAGCAAGCCGCACACTTGCCGCCTAGTGTAGAAACCGACGACGGGATGCAGGTTAAAAAGGAAGTCCGGCAGATCGCACGCGAAATGTTGCGTGCAAGTTTTACCGATGGCCAGCTTGATCGCGGTCGCATTGGCTCGGTCGTCGATTCGATTCTGGCCAAAAGGCCGCGGAATTATGTAAAGATTCTTGAATATTACAAACGGTTGCTTCGCCTTGAGGCGGAGAAGCGCCATGCCCGGATCGAAACGGCAGTTCCGCTCGACCCGCAGACGGCATCGCAAATTTCGCTCAACCTGAGCCGGCGTTATGGCACGGACCTGACGACTGAGTTTGCGGTAAACCCGGAATTGCTTGGCGGGATGCGCATTCGCGTCGGCAGCGACGTCTGGGATAGCAGTGTTCGAAACCGTTTGGTCAGACTTCAGCAACAACTTTGAAATTAGCTAACGAGATATGAGCAGCATACTTGAAGAAATCGAAACGAAAATCGCGGGACTGAAAACCTCGACCACCAAAAGCAATGTCGGAATAGTACGCGAAACCGGTGACGGCGTGGCGCGTATCGAAGGTTTGAGCGACGTCATGTTGAACGAAATGATCGAATTCCCGGGAGGCATCTACGGGTTGGCGCTCAACCTCGAGGAAACTGAGGTCGGCGCGATTTTGCTCGGGGACTCCACCAAGATCTCTGAGGGCGAGGAAGCCAAAACTACCGGTCGCCTGCTCTCCGTTCCGGTCGGCAAAGGATTGCTCGGGCGCGTTGTCAACACGCTGGGAGAACCGCTGGATGGGAAAGGAGAAGTCAAATCCGACACCTTTTATCCACTGGAAAAAATTGCTCCCGGCGTGATTAAGCGCCGTAGCGTAAGTCAGCCGGTCCAGACCGGTATTATGGCGATCGATGCCATGATTCCCATTGGACGGGGTCAACGTGAGCTGATCATCGGCGATCGCGCTACCGGTAAAACAACCATCTGCGTCGATGCCATCATTAGCCAGGCGCGTTTGAACAAGGCCGCAGAGGATTCGCGGGACAAGGACTATCGGCCCCTTTATTGCATTTACGTCGCCATTGGGCAGAAAAATTCCAACGTCGCCCGTGTGCTTTCGGTTTTGGAAAAGGAAAACGCCATGCCGTACACCACTATCATTTCGGCACCGGCTTCCGATAGCGCAACGAATCAATATCTCGCACCTTTTGCCGGTGCAGCCATGGGCGAATGGTTCATGGATAATGGCATGGACGCGCTCATCATCTATGACGATTTGTCCAAACACGCTGTAGCCTACCGCCAGGTCTCGTTAGTTTTGAAACGCCCGTCGGGGCGCGAAGCGTATCCAGGCGATGTCTTCTATCTACATTCCCGTCTTCTCGAACGCAGCGCCCGCGTGAGCGACGAATACGGCGGCGGTTCATTAACCGCCCTGCCAATTATCGAGACGCAGGCGGGCGATGTTTCGGCTTACATTCCGACTAATGTTATCTCCATCACTGATGGTCAGATCTACCTTGAGACCGATCTGTTCTATCAGGGGGTGCGTCCCGCCATCTCGGTAGGATTGTCGGTCAGTCGCGTCGGCTCCGCTGCGCAAATTAAGGCCATCAAACAGGTAGCCGGCAAGGTGAAGCTCGACCTGGCGCAATTTCGCGAACTGGCCGCGTTTGCCCAGTTCGGTTCGGATTTGGATACCGCGACCAAAGCGCGGCTCGATCGCGGGCAGCGCATTGTCGAATTGTTTAAACAAGCACAATACCATCCGTTGCCGGTTGAACTTCAGGTTGCCGTAATGTGGGCCATGCAAAATGGCTTTATTGATCCGGTGCCCGTCGACCGTGTGAAAGAATTCCAGAACAAACTCGAGGATTTTTTGGCTACGCGGAAGGAATCGCTTCTCACCTCCATTCGTCAGAAAAAGCAGCTTGACGCAGACCTTGAAGCGAGTCTCAAGACAACGCTCGAGGAGTTCAGCGCGACCAAACCAGTCGGTTAACGACGATTAAACGATGGCGTCTGCAACCTCCAAAAGACACCTCCGGAAAGTCCGCAATCCGCAATCGGCACTCCGCAATCCGTAATGGCCAATACTCAGGATATTCGACGCCGGATCAGATCGATTCGCAATACGGCACAGATCACCAAGGCCATGCAGATGGTGGCCGCGTCCAAGATGCGCAAAGCGCAACAGCATGCCCTGGCTGGGCGCCCGTATGCCGCATTAATGAACAAAGTCCTGGTTTCGTTACAACAGCGGATCGATCCAGGAGTTCATCCTTTGCTGAATGTGCGCGAGGTTAAAAGAGAACTCGTGATTGTCATTAGCACCGACAAAGGTTTGGCAGGCGCTCTCAACACCAATTTGCTGCGCGAGGCGGTAAAATTTGAAGCGAGCAAAACGGCCTTTGTGGTGATCGGTCGGAAAGCGCGACAATTCCTAAGTCGCACCAAGCGCGAGTTGCTGGCCGACTTTGAACTTAAGGACGCTCCCACCTTTGTTGAGACCAAACCGATCGGCCGGTTCGCGATGGAGAAATTTCTGGCGCGAGAAGTGGATCGGGTGTCGGTCGTCTACACCCATTTTATCAATACCATCAACCAGCGGCCTACAATTAAAACCCTTCTGCCAATTGATCCCAAGGATCTTCCAAAAGACGAAACGGCATCGACGACTGATCCGCTGCTGGGATACGTCTTCGAGCCAAACGCCGAGACCGTCCTGGAGTCGATGTTGCCTTACTACATCCAGTACCAAATTTTTCAAATGATCCTCGATGCGCACGCCTCCGAGCACAGCGCGCGTATGGTGGCGATGAAAAACGCAACCGATAATGCGCATCAGTTCATCAAGGATTTGACGCTGGAGTATAACAAAATGCGACAGGCAAGTATTACGACCGAATTGCTCGAAATCGCCACGGCCCAGATGGCACTCGGTCAATAGTTAACGAGATTTATGAATACAGGAAATATTGTTCAGGTAATCGGTCCGGTAGTAGATGTGGAATTTTCCGATGGAACCGAGCTTCCAAAGATCTACAACGCGCTGGAGATCGAGTACGAAGTCAACGGCAACCCGACCAAGCTCACCCTGGAAGTGCAGCAACATTTGGGAGAAAACTGGGTCCGCTCCATCGCAATGTCATCGACCGAAGGTTTGAAACGGGGGATGAAAGTGAACGATACCGGTGGACCGATTTCCGTGCCGGTAGGCGAGGGGACGCTAGGACGCGTGTTCAATGTCACCGGCGACCCCGTCGATAACAAGGGTCGGGTTACATTTACCAAGCGTTATCCGATCCATCGCCCTGCACCCACTCTTACCGAGCAGGATGTAAAGGCACAAATTCTTGAGACCGGCATCAAAGTCATCGATCTCATTTGCCCGTTTTCCAAGGGCGGCAAAGTAGGTGCGTTCGGCGGGGCGGGTGTTGGCAAGACCGTAGTGATCATGGAGTTGATCAACAATATCGCCAAGGGCCACGGCGGTTTTTCCGTCTTTGCTGGCGTGGGTGAACGCACACGCGAAGGCAACGATCTTTACAAGGAAATGAGCGAAGCTGGCGTTATTGATCAGAAGGATCTGAGCAAATCGAAGGTCGCTCTCGTCTATGGCCAGATGAACGAACCGCCCGGCGCGCGTTTACGCGTCGCTCTCGCCGCGCTTGCGATGACGGAATATTTCCGCGACGAAAAGAATCAGGACGTGCTGTTGTTTATCGATAATATCTTCCGCTTCTCGCAAGCCGGTTCGGAAGTATCGGCCTTGTTGGGTCGAACGCCGAGCGCGGTCGGTTACCAGCCTACACTTGCAGCCGAGATGGGCGACCTGCAGGAACGCATCACCTCAACCAACAAAGGATCCATTACTTCTTTTCAGGCGGTCTACGTTCCGGCCGACGACCTCACCGATCCAGCGCCGGCCAACACTTTCGCGCACTTGGATTCCACTATCGTGCTGGAACGCTCGATCGCGGAGCTTGGAATCTACCCGGCGGTTGATCCACTCGCTTCCACTTCGAAGTCGCTCGCGCCGGAAATAGTGGGCGAGGAGCATTACGCGGTTGCGCGCGGTGTGCAGAAAGTACTTCAGCGTTACAAAGATTTGCAGGACATTATCGCTATTCTCGGAATGGATGAATTGTCGCCTGAAGACAAACTCACGGTTTATCGGGCGCGAAAAATCCAACGCTTTCTCAGCCAGCCATTCTCAGTCGCAGAAGTTTTCACCGGCCATAAGGGACAGTATGTTCCGATCGCCGAAACCGTCCGCGGATTTAAGGAAATCCTCGACGGCAAACACGATGATGTACCGGAAACAAACTTCTACATGAAGGGCGGAATCGATCAGATTAAAGAAGGTTAAACGTTGGAAGCATTACAAGTCAAACTAACCTGGATGAAGCTAATCCCTGACAGTAGTTCACCTGTTTACCTTTCTGGCATCGCAACGCTTTTAGCTATTTAACCTTTCCCATGTCCACTCTGCGCCTAGAAATCGTTACACCCGAAGCTACGGCCTATTCGGAGGATGTTGAGATGGTAACGCTTCCGGGTTCCGAAGGTGAGCTCGGGGTTTATCCGAAGCATGTCCCTGTGCTAACAATTCTAAAGCCTGGAGAGCTTCGCGTCCTTAAGGATAAAAGGACTACTTCGCTGGCGGTCGGAGAAGGCTTCATCGAAATCACGCCCGACCGTGTCTCGGTCCTCACTGACATGGCGCTGGAAGCTCAGGTTATCGATGAGGCGGCCGCGGAGAAGGCCGTCGCTCGCGCGCAAGCCGCCATGAAGGAAGATCATACGGCCGAGGAAGTCGCTGCCATTCAGGCGTCGCTGCAAAAAGCGCTCGCACAATTGCACGTTAAACGTCGGCGGCATTCGTAGGCTACTTTCCGGGCGAAAATTGCAAACGCCCCAGCAACTCGCCATCATCGCCGGCAACGGCATTTATCCGCGAGAACTCGCTCGCGCGGCACGAACAGCGGGCGTAGAAAAGATTTTGGCGATCGCCTTCGATGGCGAAACTGATCCAGCGCTGTCCGAACTGGTCAACGACATTTTTTGGCTGCGGGTAGGTCAGCTCAGCCGCCTCCTGGCCGCCTTGCGCGACAACAAGATCACCAGGGCGATCATGGCAGGTCAAATTGCGCCAAGAAATTTATTCGATCTTCATCCCGATTGGCGGGCGTTGCTTCTTTTGGCGAGATTGAAACGACGCAACGCGGAATCCATCTTTCGCGCCATAGCCGGCGAGCTGGAAAAAATTGGTGTCACCTTGCTGCCGGCAACAACATTCCTGGAAGAATCTGTTGTAACGAAGGATTTGATTGCAGGACCGCAGCTCTCGCGTCGCGAAAAATTGGACGTTGATTTCGGGTGGGAGATTGCCCAACGAATCGCAGCGCTCGATATCGGGCAAACTGTGATTGTAAAACACGGAACCGTTCTTGCCGTTGAAGCGTTTGAAGGAACTAATGCGACCATACATCGCGGCGGGGCACTTGCGCGTAACGGTGCCGTTGTCATTAAGGTAGCAAAACCCAACCAAGACATGCGTTTCGACGTCCCAGTTGTTGGCCCCGAAACGATTTCAGTGGCGGTCGAAGCAAAGATCCGGGTGATCGCGTTAGAAGCGGGCCGGACGTTGTTTTTGGAAAAGAAGGCGGTGCTCAAAGCGGCCGAAAAAGGAAGAATCTCGTTGGTAGGACGAAAGCCCGGCGATAGATGAATTAGATAGTTTCGTCCCTTATCGCGACAAGCAGCATTTCTGCGAAATCCGCTGACGAAAGGTGTGTAAACAAGGGGTGCCGCTCGGGGTGACCGTCCCTTTGCGCGCCTACCTATACATGTACAGGTGATGGCGCCACGTCCGATTCGCAATCGGCCGGGTGTGCTAAACCAGCGTCGGCGAGGAGGTTTGCGCTATGAGAAGGCCGAAAAAGGGCACACAGACTGCTGCAATTTCTAGAAATGACCCCGTCTCGTTCCGCGTCTTCCGGGTCTGGTGCCACTCTGGTTGAAACGCTCGTGGCCGCTATACTCGTCGCATGTTTCTTCCTTACGGTTTTCGAGGTGAATGCTCTCTGCCTGCGGTATATCGATGCGAGCAAGGAATGCGTCGCGGCCGTGCAGGGCGTTCAAGACCGCATCGAAGGTCTCCGTAACCTCGACTTCGCTAACTTGGTTTCACCGGCTTACCTGATGAACCCGCAACCGACCCCAGCGCCTTCCGGGGTAAGACCTGTATCATTAGTTTACCCATCCAATTCTTCCGATTTCGCCGCCAAGGTCACCGAAGAAGTAACAGTTAGTGGTTATCCGAGTGGAACTCCGCTTCCTGGCGGAACTCCAATGATTGTTTACACGCGCGCACCGGGGGCTGCCGCCTATCCCAGCGCCTCACCAAACGTCACGGTAGATTTCAGCGGGATGACGATGGTTAAGGTCAGGGTGAAGTATACTTGGAATGCCACTCTGGGACGTCGCGCCCAGAGCGAAGAAACCGAAACGCTTATCTCAGCAGGGACAAAGAAATGAAGTTAACTTGCGTACAGAATCAGGGATTTACCCTGGCCGAGATGTTGCTGGCGACCGCGATCGGTTCGCTCATGCTCGCAGCGGCAATTGGCGCTTCGATTACGCTGCAAAGGAGCTTCACCGCGATCGACAATTATTTTGCGTCACATCTGCAGCAAGTGCGTATCATCGACTATCTTAGTCGCGATGTGAAGCGTGCCTATATAGTTACCTCCAGTACAGACCGCCAAACTGTTACTTGCACTCTTCCAAATTATCTCGTGAGATCCGGCGATCCCGATGATAACGGCAGCAACGTCGGCACGAGGCGAAAACCTGTTCTTTCTCTGGTAGGCAATAAGGTGGTGGCTAATTACCAGGCAACGACCGTGACAAATGTTACAACTTCCGGCGGCTCTACTACCCTGAGTTGCCCCGGTCTATCGGCGTTATCGTCGCACTTTACCAGTTCCAATGTTGGGCAATCGGTTGTCGGCACCGGTCTGCCGGCGGGGACAACGATTCTGAGCGTCTCTGGCTGTCTGCTCGGCAACTGTTCGCAAGCTACCATGTCCCGGCCGGCAAGTGTTAGTAACACGGCCGGCACGGTTACCATTGGCTCGCTCAGCAACGTAGTTTACTCCGTGGTCAATCAGGCAATTCAACGAAGAGAAAATGGCAGCCTGACGAATATTGCCGCAAGCGCAGATAACTTAATTCCGGAGACAACCGATATCGAGCTTTCGAACACCCAGTTTACGCAATCAAGCGTCACTTTTTTGCCGCAATTTTCCCGTAATCAATCTCAGACCTTTCTCGATAACGCACGTGCTGGCACGACGGTCTTTTCTCTCTCCTATCTTCGCAACCGCCGGAGAGGAGATGGTTAACTTAGCTTAACAATCGATGAAGATGCGAATTCCGCAGAAAGATCACGGTAACGTACTTCTCTGTGCGCTCTGTACTATCCTGATCGTGTCGTTAGTCGGCGCTAACGTACTAATCAATTGTACCAGGCACTACAACGTTACAGCCAAGCAGCTCAAAGCGTGGAAGGAAGCAATGTATGCTGCCGAATCCGGCGCCGACGCTGGCTTAGACGAAATAAGAAAACTCGTCAATAACTCCAACCCGTGGACCACCGACGGCTGGAGCACCTCGGCCGCGCCGACGCCCGGCCCGGCTTGGACGAAATCGTTTTCGGGGTTCGGTCAGAACAGTAACCTTTCGACTACCGTTACGGTTGATCAACTTCCGGATGCCGCTAGCCCTAATAGTCTACTTAATGGCAATCCCTATTATCGGATTCGCTCTGTCGGGACCGCTAAATTGCTGGGTCTGCCACGCGTCGGCTTGTCAGATAAGTTTTTCGCTGGTGGTCCTAATTTCGCGGCGAACTCGTCCACCCGCGGAGTAGGAGATACGCTGCTGCGCAAGATTGATTTCAAATACGATCACTTTCAAGCGACTTACGGCGACGGTGATGGCAATGGGAAAAGCCTGGTTGCAGTTTCAGGTGGTCCCCAGGTTACGCGACGCGTCGAATGCGTAGCTGTCCCAAGATTCTATGTTTTCGGCGGCGCGATGAGACTCAGAACCGGTTTTAATGGACCAGGTTCGGCCGGAATCATCGATAGCTACTCGTCGAAAAATCCAAACGATCCCAACCCACCTGGTACGGGCGGCCAACCAATTGGCGCAAATATAAGTTCGTATTGGGGACCGAATCCAGCCAATGCGACCTACCTAGCGGATGCACATGACGGTGATGTCTCTATTGCTACGGCGGATTTTACTGAGGGCGGCCCAATTTGGGGGGATGTCACAACAAATGGCGGCAACGTTACCCATTCGCCGCCTTATCAGATCAGCGGAACGATTGATAACAACGTGCCGTTCTCGATACCGCCCTTGAAAGTTCCGGCGGACTATCC
>JBKPQI010000011.1:0-9091 GCA_046733975.1 Verrucomicrobiota bacterium | reverse complement strand
GTCCTACACCGTGCTGATGCCAGCATTCGCGCGCGATGTCCTCGGACGGGGCGCCAATGGTTACGGCCTTTTGATCTCGGCAAGCGGCGCGGGAGCATTGGTCGGTGCGCTGCTGGTTGCCACTTACGGTCATCTGGTGACACCCCGGAAACTTGCCCTCGGTGGCGTTTATCTATTTTCGGCGGCGGTGATCAGCCTCGCCCTCATTCACAGTTTCTATTTCTCGTTAGCATGCCTGTTCTTCGCCGGATTGGGCATGCTGCTGTTTTTCGCGACTTCCAACACAACCCTGCAAACAATCGTGCCCGACGACATGCGGGGGCGGGTGATGGGGGTCTGGTCGCTTGTTTTCGGCATGATGATTCCAATCGGCAGCATCGAGGCTGGCACGCTGGCGAATTTTCTCGGGACGCCCTTTGCGCTGGGGTTCGGCGCGATTATCTGCCTGGCAGCGGCTATTATCACGCGAATTGTGATTGCGCGACGCGATGCTTTGGCGACAACTTAAGTGAATGGCGGCCTACATCATCGTCGAAATCGAAGTCACCGATCCCGTGGGCTTCGAAGAATACAGAAGACAGGTTGCGCCGACGATAGAGCAGCATGGGGGAAAATACCTCGTACGAGGAGGCACATGCGAAACGCTGGAAGGTGATTGGAAACCGGAACGCATTGTGGTTCTGCAATTTGATGACATGCAACGGGCACGGGGATGGCTTAACTCACACGAATACGGTGAGCCCCGGAAGCTGCGTCAGCGCACCGCGAAGACACGAATGATTTTGGTTGAAGGCATGTAGCGTAGCGGCAGCAATGTCGAATGGAACGTGGAGAACCCGCGTGGGTGTCCCTTATTTTCAAGAGAACAACAGCAGCGAGACCATTCAAGGGCTGCTAAGCGTTTGTGGCTGCCGCCGTCCCCGCGGCAGAACTCAGGCAGATCTGCCGCTGAGGACAGTGGCGGCTACAGCAGGCCATACATTTCACAGTCGAAATACGCCGAAGCACGGTTATGATGCGCCCGCATGAGTGAGAAAACTGTCGCTCAAAGGGTCATTCGCGTCATCGCGGCAAACAAGAAGATGGCGCCGGAAGAACTTTCTCCTGCCAGCCGTTTCGAGGACCTGAAAATGGACTCACTCGATGCTTTGAACATGATTTTCGCGCTCGAGGAAGAATTCGACATCGACATTCCCAATGAGGAAGCAGCGAAAATGAAATCTGTCGACGAAGCGATTCAGGGCGTGGAAGAGTTGCTGAAAGCGAAAAGTTCGGCGTCCAACTAGCGATGCGCCGTGTGGTTGTTACCGGCGTTGGCGTGCTCTCGAGTATCGGCAGTACCGTGCCACAGTTTGAAGAATCCTTGCGCGCCTGTCGGGCGGGCATCGGCCCCATTAGTCAACTCGATACATCGCGGCTTCGTTTTCATAATGCGGCGGAGGTTCAGGAGTTTGAACCGAGCAGCCATTTTAGCGAATCGCAGCTAAACTGGCTCGACCGCTTCGCTCAGCTTGGCATTGTCGCGGCTCGCGATGCCATCGCCGACTCAACGCTGATGTGGAATGATGAATTGCGTGCTCGAACGGGCGTGATCACCGGGTCCTGTTTGGGCGGGATCGGCACCGAAGACGCGCACTACTTTGGATTTTATCACGAAAAGAAACCACGCTGTTCGCCCACTGCTGTTCCACGCATCATGAGCAACGCCGTTGCCAGCCATGTGGCGATGGAACAAAAATTCACGGGCGCAACATTCACCACTTCCACTGCCTGCTCCTCCGCCAACCACGCCATCGGACAGGCATTTTGGCTCATTCGGCAAGGCACGCTCGATTGCGCGATTGCCGGCGGCAGCGAAGCTCCCATTTCGTTCGGCCACCTGAAAGCCTGGGAAGCCATGCGGGTGGTCGCGTCCGATACCTGTCGTCCATTTTCGAAGAATCGGGGTGGTCTCATCCTTGGCGAAGGTGCTGCCATGCTGGTTCTCGAGACCTTGGAGAACGCACGTGCGCGCGGCGCGAAAATTTACGCAGAGCTCGCGGGATTCGGCATGTCGGCCGATGCGCATCATCTCACCAGTCCGCTGGCGGAAGGCGCCGCTCGCGCGATGAACGCCGCACTCGATGACGCGCAGCTTTCGCCCGAACAGATCGACTATGTCAACGCACACGGGACCGGGACACAAGCGAACGATTCCACTGAGACGCGCGCCATCCGGCAGGTGTTTGGATCGCACGCGGACAAGCTTGCGGTTAGTTCGACAAAATCCATGCACGGCCACGCGCTCGGTGCCGCCGGAGCATTGGAAGGAGTGGCGACGCTGCTTGCTTTTCGCAGTAATTTCCTGCCACCAACTGCGAATTTCGTCGAACAGGACCCGGCTTGCGATCTGGATGTTGTGCCCAACGAAGCGCGTCCAGCGGAAATCGAAGCCGCGCTTTCAAATTCCTTTGCTTTCGGCGGTTTGAACGCGGTTGTGGCTTTCCGGCGGGTAGCGGCGTAGTCGCAACGTAGTGCTTGCGGTTCCTGTAGTCGCCTCCGTGTGGGAGGCGCGCACGTCACCCACGCGGCGACGGCGACAAACTTACCCTTCGTCCCAGCGGCGTAGAATCGCGCTCACATTGGTTCCACCAAAACCGGCTGAGTTTGTCATCGCAACTCGTGGAGCGTGATCGATGGGTGCAGTAACAATCCCCGCCGAGGCGAACTCAGGATCGAGTTCCGTGATGTTGGCGGAAACAGGAGTGAAACCGTGCTGCAATGCGAGACAGCAAAAGCCAGCTTCCATTGCTCCGGCCAGAGACAAGCCGTGGCCCGTTATCGACTTGGTGCTGCTGATGTACGGTCCCTTGCCATCGCCGAACACCCGTTTGATCGCGCGAATCTCAGCCGCATCTCCCACCGCCGTTGCAGTGCCGTGGGCATTGATATAATCCACTTCAGCGGGCGAAATCCCGGCTTCGCCGATCGCCGCCTCCATTGCTCGTCTCAGGCCATCGCCTTCCGGCTCAGGAGCCATCACGCTGTAGCCATCCGAGGCTTCGCCCCAGCCAATCATTTCGGCCTGGATCGGAACGCCGCGTCGGCGCGCGTGTTCGAGTTCTTCCAGAACGAGAACCGCTGCGCCGCCGGTGACAACGAAGCCGTCGCGCTTCACGTCAAACGCACACGGAAAAATGGACGGATCAGTCCCGGTAGTTAAGGCGCGAGTCCCGACAAAGGGCAGGACAGTAAAGAGGTCGCAGTCTTCCGCGCCCGCGACAAAGACAATGTCCTGGCGGTTCAAACGAATTCGATCAAACGCTTCGCCCAAGGCATGCGCCGACGAGGCACAGGCGCTCGAAAAACCGAGGGAATGGCCTTTGATGCCGAAACACGATACGAAATTCATGTTCAGGGTGCCCGCTATGCTCGCGACCATGGCCATTGGGTTGCAGCGCTGCGGGCCTTTTTCCAGCATCATGTCCATGTAATCATAACTGAGCCAGGAGGAGCCGCCGGACGCGCACATCGCTCCGGTTTTGGGATGGGAAACCAGTTCGGACGGTAGCTGCGCCTCTGCGATGGCCTGTTTCATGGCGCAGAACCCGAAGACGGCGTTCGGACCCATCGAGCGCAAATCCTGACGTGGGATGCTATAGGCTGCGGGATACGTCCATTCGTCGGAACGAAGTTCGGGAAAAGCAAATTCCTTCACCGTTCCGACGAGGCGAACGAGAACACCCGAGCGTTCCAAGGCCGGGTAATACTCAATGCCGGTGCGAAGTTCCCGCAGACTCGTTAGCACTTGCTCGCGTGTATTGCCGATACTGGTAATGAAACCGAGACCGGTGACAACAACGCGTCGCTGTGATTGAGAATTCTGCGTCCCCACAAAAATCTATCGAGCCTTTGATGGGAAAGTGCCAGTCGCGCTCGGATTCAAGTCAAGCGGCTTTGTGAACTTCGCTAAATCGTTGCGTCAGAAGGTCGCTGATGTCTTTGAACGTTTTCACCCGCCTCAACTCCGCGTCTTCGACGGTAACATCAAGCGCGTCCTGCACATCCAGGACCACTTCGAGCATCATCAGCGAGTCCATTCCCAACGCAGAAAGCGGCGTGTCGAGCGAGGCCTTCTCCACCTGTTCGCGGGCCTCGGGCCGGACGTAACGCCACACGATGCCGCGCAAAATTTCCGGAATCAATGCCGTGTCGCCCGTGCGCCGCAGGTTAATGATCTCCTCCGCCGTGCCCTCGCGGCAACGGCGAAAGTCGTGCTTCACCTTGGTGATTTGCTCGTCGGTTAGTTGGGTGGACATCTGGAGAGGGATATTCTGCACGAGCCGGTGCGAAATCAAACGCGTCGTTCGGCTCGCATCTTGATACCGTTGCGCGCGCGAAGAGTGAGCTGCGGCTGCAACGCAATCGAAGCGCCGCCAACGAGGCGGAGTTTCCAAGCCTGCGCGATCGTCGCCAGACAAAGCACGCCTTCGGTGGAAGCGAATGCTTCACCCAGACAGGACCGGCTGCCGGCGGAGAATGGGAAGAAGGAAAACTTCGGACGCTCCAACCTTGCTGCCGGTTGCCACCGCTCCGGATTGAAGCGCAGCGGCTCTGGAAACCAGCGTGGATCGCGATGAGTTACGAACGCTGAAAGGATGACAACGGAACCGGGTGGAATGACGTAGGGGCCGACCTGACATTCCACCATCGCCCGACGGCCAATGGCCCACAGTGGCGGATAAAGGCGCAACGCTTCGAAAAATATTCGTCCGGTCAAGGACAGTTCCATCACGTCACTCATGCGCGGACGACGACCCTGCAAGCGGCTATCGATTTCCTCGTGAAATTTCTTTTCTATCTCGGGATGTTGCGACAGCAGATACCAGGTCCAGGACATGGCATTGGCCGAAGTCTCGTGACCCGCGAGAAAAATTGTCATCGCTTCGTCTCGCAATTGAAGGTCACTCATGCTCCCGCCGTCGCCTTCGGCATCATGCGCGAGCAAGAGCATGGAGAGGAGATCGCCGCGATCTTCGTTTGTCGTCCGGCGTGCCTGGATAATCCGGTAAACGGCTGCATCGATCCGGCCCAAAGCCTTTTCGAAATCTTCCCGGTCGCCCTGCGGCAAAATGGAACGTTCAAATTGCTCCAGGATCTCATCGAGGGCATCGCGGATTTGCTCAGCGTCGGACTCGACGTTTGCGCCGAACAACGTGCTGCCCACGATCATCATCGCCAGCCAGTTCATGTCCCCAGAAATGTCCAGCACCGCTCCCTCTTTCCAAGAATCGCGCAACCGCACCGCGAGCGAGACCATCTGCTCCGCATAACCGGCGATGCGTTCGCCATGAAAGGCCGGTTGCGAAAGGCGCCGCTGTCGCCGATGAAACTCGCCTTCGCTTACGAATAAACCTTCGCCCAGCACTTCTTTGATTCGTTCGACCGCAAACCATTTTGTGAAGTTACGGTCCTGCGTCACTAACGCATCGCGGATGTAATCGGGATGATTTAAAAGATAAATATCGTGCTCGTGATCGCCGAGTCGGAATCGAACAATATCGCCGTGCTCTCGCGCGAGCGTCGTGAAAAATTCCAGCGGATCACGTCGCATGGCATAAAGCAGCGAGCTGGGTGCGGCCGCGATCGGATTGGGCAGCGCGGAGGTTGTCATTCGGGTATTCTTTCCTTTATCTGAAGACACGACTGGCGCTCGCGAAATCTTTCACGTGACGATATCGGGCAACTATTGATGAAAATCGCAATTCGCCTGTGGCATTACAGTTCCTATCTGGCTTTGCGCTTGTGCGAAGGCATGATCGCGCTTCTGCCTCTCGACGTCGCTTTTGTTATCGGAAAAATCGCCGGAGAACTCATGTATCGAGGTCTCGGGCGACGCCGTAAAATGGCGCTTGCCAATCTGCGACTCGTCTTCGGCAACGAAATGTCGGAGACACAACTGCGAGCACTGAATCGCAGACATTTCCAGCTGCTGGGCGCGAACTTTCTCGCGGGTCTCAAGGCTTCCACCATGCCGAGCGACAAAATCTGGGAGCGTGTGACCGCGAATCTGCCGGAGGAACGACCGCGTATCGGGTGGCTGGCGTTAATCAGTCATCTTAGTTGCTGGGAGCTTTTCAGTCACCTTGCCGAAAGAATTCCGGAGTATCGCTTTGGGGCCGTCTATCGCCGCCTCTACAATCCCTATCTCGACCATCATTTGCGCAAGACGCGGGCGAGATCAGGAACCACCCTCTTCGACCGGTACGACGACTTGTTGAAGTGTGTGCGATTCTTGCGCGAAGGCGGCGTGGTTGGAATTCTCATCGACCAGCGCGCCGGTCGCGCCGGAGTCTGGATGCCCCTTTTCGGCCGTCTGGCTTCTTCGTCCACGCTCGCCGCCACTTTATCGATTCGCACCGGAACTCCTGTTCTGCCAATCGCGATTGAGACGTGTGGCCGCGCGAAATGGAAAATGATTATCTCCGACCCGGTCTTCCCGCCGGAAGACGGTGAGACTGAACTTTTCACGGCCAAAATCAATCGCTTGCTCGAGGAAATGGTTCGGCGTTCACCAGCAGACTGGCTTTGGGCACACAACCGATGGAAGGAAAACCGGCCGGCGTTACTTTTCACCCGCGATCAGCGTCGCCGGGTTTTTTTACCTCCGGATTTTGATCGAACAAGGCTGGTCCCGTTTCGCATTCTCATCGTTTCTCCCCACACGCGAGAGGCAGCCACAGCAACGCTTCCAGCCGTGCGCGCCATTCAGCGAGGCCGGCCTGACGCCTGGTTGGCTGCGCTGGCGCCGCGCGATTGCGTGGACATTTGGGAACAAAGTTCCGAGATTAAGTGCACCATCGAAATCGGGAACGAATCCGCGTTTGCTATTACCTCCAAGATTCGGCGCACCGCTGAATTCGATGCTGCGATCTTCTTCTCCCCTGCTTGGAGAACGGCGCTGGCGGTTTGGCACGCCGGCATTCCTGTTCGGGTCGCACGCCGCTGCGGAGCGATGTCGTTCCTGTTCAATCTGCATCCGCAACGACCGAAAGATATTTCCGATCCGGTTCGCTTAAATTTGCGGCTCGCCAAAAGTATCGGCGCAAACATAGAGAGTTTTCAGTAGCGCAGGTCTCCCCTGCTGGCGCGACAGAGCGGAGGGACGCGCTTTAATGCCAGTCCGGCGCGGACCGCGTCCTCGAGACGCAGAAGCGTGTCCTTCCGTTCACAACGCCGCGACAAAAAATTTGTCAATCGGTCTCAGACTCACATACTCTCCGCCCAGCAACAAATATGCGGTCATCCCGAGCGCAGCCGAGGGATCCCGATGCGGAATCTGTAAGGTAATTCCACGGGATCCCTCGGCTGCGCTCGGGATGACGGCCTTCGGTAGTGCAGTCTGAGCTGCGATGTGTTTAGCCCGGCTTCCTTTTGTTTTCGCCTCTCTTTTTTTTCTGAGCGGTTGCGTCGATCTCACCGACATTACCGGCAGGTCGGCCGCGCAACTTACGCCCATCCGGTCACCGCAAGAATCGCGTTTCGATCGCGAAGGCCATGTTTATTGCATTCTCGGCTGGCTCGGCATTTGGAGCCGCGGCATGGACGTTATTGCGCGACGCGTCGAATCGGAACTCAGCGTCCATGCCAATTCTCTCGGCAACCAGGAATGGAATAACCTCGCCTCGTTCGTCAGAACTGAACACCAGGCCGGTCGCTGGTCAGGACCGCTCGTTCTGGTTGGCCATTCCATCGGAGCCGACGATCAAATCCGCGTCGCAAAACGGCTGAATCAATGGGACCTTCCGGTCGATCTTCTGATCCTCATCGATCCGACGGTGCCGGGGACGATCCCGCCGAATGTGCGACACTGCGTCAACCTTTTTAAGAGCCATCCCGGCCTGGACACTGTCCCGGCTTTTCGCGGCGTCAGGGTGCACGCTGCCGATCCTGCACGAACGTTGCTTGAGAACATCAATCTGCGAACGGCGAAGGTTGAATTCGATACCCGGGTCATCAATCATTTCAACATCGCGAAAATCAAAGGAGTTCAGGATATGGTTCTCGCTGAAATTGCGAAAACGTGTCCGCGGAAAACGCGTTGAATTCTTTATCACCTTTGATCGCGGGATGTTGCCTTCTGGTCTACTGGGGCGCCGTCGTACGCAAGGCGGTCCGCTTCAGCCGCAAAGAAGTGCACGCGGTTAATCTGATTCCGCGCGAGCCGGTGGGCCGATGGATGCGTGTCGTTTGGGTGCCGACAATCGTGCTGTGGTGCATTCAACCGTGGCTGGCTCTACGCAAGCATACTCACAATTGGGAGCCTGCCTGGGTTTGGACCACGGTCGGACTGGTCGGCGCCGCCGTTTGCGTCGGCGCGACTATCGCTACCTTCTCATGCTGGCGCGAGATGGGCCGCTCCTGGCGCATCGGCATTGATCCTCAAGAAAAGACACAGCTTATTTTCGGAGGACCATTTCGCATCGTTCGCCATCCGATCTACACATTGTCGATTTTCCTCGTTCTGGGAACGCTCGTGACAACACCGACATTGGTGATGTTGGCCGTTGCCGTCGTGCACATCGCTTGCATGCAATTCGAGGCACGCCGCGAGGAACTTTATCTTCTCGGAAAGCACGGCAACGCCTATGCGGAGTACATGAAACGCGTTGGACGTTTCTGGCCACGCAGCGGTTCTTGAGTTAATCAGTCTTCGTTTCGTTAGCACAGTGGCACAGCGGTTTCTTATCAAGCAACGGCTGTTTCTGACTGCCAACCGAAACAGAAAGCGATTCTAAATCGTTCAAAATAGAATGGATCGGGCGACCGTCTGTCGCATTAGTAAGATTGGCAGGTTCGAGCCGGAGAACCGGAGGAGACAGCCGTCCCTTGCGTTTCGCACCGCGTGGGCGACGGCAAATTCGTTTCCTTCTTTCACAGCAGGGTTCCATTTAACGTTTCCGGCACAGTTTTAATCGGCAAGTATATCGACAGTGAACGACTTCCAGCAGTTGATGCGGCGATGGACCACGCTAGCTCCATACAACGCTGGTCATGTCATGCGTGTGTCTGGCGTGCCGGATCTCGAGCGTTGGCGCAGGGCGCTTAGTGC
>JBKPQI010000010.1:0-10232 GCA_046733975.1 Verrucomicrobiota bacterium | reverse complement strand
AGCCAGCAAATCGGCAATTGGATCAGTTACGGTACTCATTATTATCAAGCAGCTTGGGCTTGTCCTGCCGGTCCGCCATTGGACGGATTCCCCGTGGCAAGCTTCCTCGCCCGGTCGCTGAACGGCATTCCCATTTCGCTGAGCAGCGATTTGGCTTCCGCGTTCGTGCGAGCAGTAGTCACGATAGTAACATCAAAACCGATGTTGCGCTTGATTTTATCGAGCTCGACCTCGGGAAAAATCGATTGATCGGACACGCCCAAAGTGTAGTTGCCGTTCCCGTCGAATCCGCGGGGCGAAACTCCGCGAAAATCGCGGATACGCGGCAGCGCTGCTTTGATCAGGCGCTCCAGAAATTCGTACATTCGCTCGCCGCGCAACGTCACCTTCGCGCCGATGATCTGGCCCTTGCGCAGCTTGAAATTCGAGATGCTTTTCTTCGACCGCGTCTCGGCTGCGCGCTGACCGGTGATCAACGCCAGTTCCATCTTGGCGTCATCCAGCGCCTGTTTGACGTCAGGGTGCGAACCGACGGAGGTGTTGATTACCACTTTGTCGACCTTCGGCACCTGGTGAACGTTTTTGTAACCGTGCTGCTGTTGCAGCGCCGGTATCACCCGGTCCTTGTAGTGCTTGTAAAATTCGTTCTCCATTGCTCGATCTTCGTCATCCCGAGCGGCGCCGAAGGGTCCCGATGCGCGAGCTTAAAGGTAGCTGCGCGGGATCCCTCGGCTTCGCTCGGAATGACGATTTTAATACTAACTTTTCGTTTTCTTCGCTTTCTTCTCCTTCTTTTCTTTCTTCTCCGATTTTTCGATCAATCGCACGTTCGAAAGGTGAATCGGTCCCTCCCGTTCCGCGATCTTTCCGCTCGGATTATCCTGCGACTTCCGCAGGTGCTTCTTAATAATGCGCACCCCTTCAATCAGCACCCGCTGCTTTTTCGGCAGCACCTGCAGGACCTTCCCGCTGGAACCGCGGAAGTTGCCCGAGATTACCTCGACATTATCGCCTTTCTTAACGTGAAATTTAATCCGCTTCATAGAACTGGAGGATAGGCTTCCAGCCTGTCTGGGCCGACAAGCATCTTGCTTGTCGATGTTTCACTGACAGCGACGCGCTGGAAGCGTGTCGGCCGAGTCAAGCAAGATGCCTGACTTCCGAACAAGCCTCCGTCATTCGTCATTCCGGCTTCCTCATTCCTCATAGTACCTCCGGCGCGAGCGACACGATCTTCATAAAATTCTTTTCCCGTAGCTCGCGCGCCACCGGGCCAAAAATGCGCGTGCCGCGCGGATTCAAATCTTTGTCGATGATGACAATGGCATTGTTATCGAATCGCAGAAGCGACCCGTCATCACGTTTCACCGGTTGCTTGGTGCGCACAATTACCGCACGCACCACCTCGCCTTTTTTCACCGTCCCGGTCGCGCTCGCTTCCTTAACGTTGGCAGTGATTACATCTCCGATCCGCGCATACAGCGTCGCCTTGCCGATAACACCGATCATCGTCGCCATGCGGGCACCGGTATTATCCGCTACATCGAGTCTGGAACGAATCTGCACCATAAAGCTATTTGGCAACGATCTCGACTAAACGCCATCGCTTTAACTTGCTAAGCGGCCGCGTTTCCATGATCCGAACGGTATCGCCGTTCTTCGCCTTGTTCCCCTCGTCGTGCGCGTAAAATTTCTTCTGCTGCTTCACAATCTTGCCGAACTTCGGATGCGGCACGCGCGAGACGGTTTGAACAACGATTGTCTTGTTCATTGAGCTCGAAATCACCTCGCCTACGCGCGTCTTTCGCGAACCGCGCGGCGATTTAATCGGTGAAACAGCGGAGGCTCCCGAGTCGGTCGGGAGCGCAGGCGGGACTGGAGTCGATGCTTCTTCGGCCATAAAATTACTTCGCCTCCTTCGCGCGTTTCGACAGCACCGTCTCGATCCGAGCGACGTCGCGCCGGAGCAAACGCAACCGGCTCGGTTGCTCCAGCTGCCCACTCTGTTGTTGCAGACGCAGATGCAGGCTTTCCTGTCGCAAGTCCCGCTTCTTCGTCAGAAGCTCGTCCGTGCTCATCTCAATGATTTCTTTGATCTTCATACAATGGTGCTTGTCATCCCGAGCGAAGTCGAGGGATCCCGTTGGCGTAACTTTAAGATTTCACGACAGGATGCTTCGGCTCCGTTCCGCTTCGCTGCACTTCGCCCGGAATGACAATTCATCTTCATGCCGCGATACGATGACGACTCAAAAATTTGGTTCGCACCGGCAACTTGTCCGCCGCCAGTCGAAGCGACTCGCGCGCGACGGATTCCGGCACGCCGTCGAGCTCGAACAAAATGTTGCCTGGCCGTACCGTTGCTACCCACAATTCCGGCTGACCTTTGCCCTTACCCATTCGCGTTTCCGGCGGACGCGACGTCACCGATTTATCCGGGAAAATTCGGATCCAGAGTTTGCCTTTGCGCTTCATGTTGCGGGTCAACGCAACCCGCGCGGCTTCAATCTGGGTGCTGGTGATCCAGGCACGCTCAAGTGTCTGCAAACCGAATTCGCCAAAATCGATTCGCAAGTTACGCGACGCCGTTCCCTTGCGGCTTCCCCGCTGGGTTTTGCGATACTTCACGCGTTTGGGCATTAAGGGCATAAAATTTCTCCTTTAGACCCGCCGGCGAATCAATGCTGTAGCCGCTTTGCTACGCGAAGCGTGCGCGCGTCCCACAGGGACGCGGCTACAGATTTTCTCGAGCAATGGCATAGTGTTGTCCCTAGAGTTCCGCCGGTTGGGGTTCTGGCGCTGGTGGCGGCGCTGCCGCAGACTGGGCCGGCGTTTCTTGGGGCATTTCTTCCTTCTTACAAATCCAGCACTTCACTCCGATCTTTCCATAAACGGTGTTGGCCTCGGCAAACCCGTAATCGATGCCGGTGCGCAGAGTATGCAATGGCACCTTGCCTTCACGGTACCATTCCGAGCGCGAAATTTCGGCGCCGTTCAATCGACCCGAGCTGCGCAGACGAATCCCCAGCGCGCCAAAATCCATCGCGGTTTGCACTGCCTTTTTCATCGCCCGGCGATAGGCGATGCGCCGTTCGATCTGTAGCGCCACGTTTTCCGCGACCAACTGCGCATCCAACTCCGGCGTCTTGATCTCCTGAATATCGATCTTGATCTGTTTCCCTTGCGCCATTTTCGAAATTTCCTCGGTCATTTTCTCGATCTCCGCGCCCTTGCGTCCAATGACAATCCCGGGACGCGCCGTGAAAATGGTGACGCGAATCGAGTTCCATGCCCGTTCAATGACAATTTTCGAGACCGCAGCAAACTGGAGTTTTTTCTTCACGTACTCGCGGATCTGGATGTCGTTGTGAAGAAACTCCGGCATCTCCTGGGGAGACGCATACCAGCGCGACCGCCAATCACGGTTCACACCCAAACGAAAACCAATTGGATTAACTTTCTGGCCCATAACAATTTTATTTCATCCTCGATCCTGTCATTCCGAGCGCAGCCGAGGGATCCCGTTGCGTCACCTTTAAGGTAACTTCATCGGGATCCTTCGACTTCACTTCATTTCGCTCAGGATGACGGCACATATCATTTCTTCTTCTTGGAAGCGCGTTTCGCCTTTTCACCCTTCGTTTTCGCCGGTTGTCCATCGGCCTTCTGCTCGCCGCTTTTCTTCTTCGCCGCTTTTTGTTCCGCTTTCCGCGTCTCGCGCGTTTCGATCTTAATCTCGTCCGTCAACACGATGCGAATGTGGCTGCTGCGTTTGAGAATGCGGCTCCCACTCCCACGCGCCCGCGCCATCATCCGTTTCATGGTTGGTCCTTCGCCAACGATCGCTTCCTTTACCACCAAACCATCTACCTTCAGGTTGGCGTTGTTCTCGGCGTTCGCCACCGCGCTCTTCAACGTCTTGTTCACCAAAGTAGCTGCTTTCTTTGGGCTGTACGCGACAATGTCGAGCGCGGCCGAAACCGGCAGACCCTGAATCGCGCGGGTGACTTCGCGCGCCTTAAAGGGCGAAATCTTCGCATACTTATATGTGGCTCGAACTTCCATCGTATTTTGTTAAGCGTTGAAGGGTTGCCGCAGCGTTAAAGCGATGTTCCGCTTCAATGCTTCAACTCTTTAACGCTTCGACCATTCTATTTTAAACTCACATCAGGCCGGGCATCGACTTCCAATCGATCTCCCACCTTAATCTTCTCCTTTCCAGATTCCTGAATGACTGCCCCGCAAATGCGCTCCCGCACGTCCACCACACGTAACGTTGCTACCACTGCATCCCCCCGCTTCACTCGCAGCGGCATTCCAATTTTCACGCCTTCGCGCGCGCCGAAATTACCAACCACAAACGACCATTCCTCCTTCACGCCGATCACACTGCCATCGAGCAGCGACCCCATCGTTGGCTGCGCCTTGCTTGATTTCTCCACCATCGCGTTCATCGAGCGCAATTGCGCTTCCACATCCATCCTGGCCTGCGCATCGCCGCCTTCTGCCGTTTTCAAATAGCGCAACATCGCCTCCGATAACTGCATCATCTGATCGCGATACTGGTCGCGGTCTTTCTGCGCCAGCTGCAAATCGCTCACCGCCGTCAGCAATCGCTGCTCCAGTTTCGCGCGGTCTTTGCTCGCCGAAGCCAGCCCGAGCGCTTCCATCCGCAACTCGAGGTCGGCAAATTTTCGCCGGAACAATTCCGCTTCGGCGTTCGACTCAGCCAGGCTGTTCGTTAGTGTCTGCACCGTTTGCTGGCTCAACGACAACTGCCGGCGTAATTCTTCCTTCTGCGACAACAATTCCGTCACTTCCGAAGGCGACACTGACAGTTGCGGGGTCGCCGATGGTGCAGACGGGGTTGCAGCTGCAGCCGGCACGCCTGCCACTACAGCTCCGTTCTCATTCCTGGAATCTGTCAAAGAACTATCTTTCCCTGCGTCGGCGCCGTAGCTAACCAACGCTCCCATGATTGCGAAGTGCGATACTGCGATGCCCATTTTCGGCAACCGCAACCCGCAAATCGCTAATCGCAAATTCAACTTACTTCGTCACTTTCGCCGTATGCGAACCGTGCTTCTTAAACACGCGCGTTGGCGAAAACTCGCCGAGCTTGTGGCCAACCATGTTTTCGGTCACGAAAACAGATTGAAAATTCTTTCCGTTGTGAACCAAAAACGTGTGCCCGACAAAATCCGGCGTCACCATCGAGCGGCGCGACCAGGTTTTGATCGGTTTCTTCGCGCCCGAATTGTTCATCTTATCGATCTTCTCCAGCAGATGCGATTCGACGAAGGGTCCTTTTTTCAATGATCTGGCCATAAATGTCAAATTTCCGTCATCCCGGGCGACAGCCGAGGGATCCCGTGGGAGTTGCCTTTAACCGTTTCGCAACGGGATCCCTCGACTGGCGCTCGGGATGACCGGTTTTACACTTTCTTCTTCGCCCGTCTCCTTTCCAAAATAAAACGATCGCTCCCCTTATGTTTGTGCCGCGTCTTAAATCCTTTCGCCAGTTGCCCCCATGGGCTCACCGGATGATGCCGGCCGCCGCCGCCTTTTGATTTACCCTGTCCACCGCCCATCGGATGATCGATCGGGTTCATGACCATCCCGCGCACATGCGGCCGTCGCCCCTGCCATCGTGTCCGTCCTGCTTTGCCGCTCGAGACGTTCATGTGATCGACATTGCCGACCTGACCGATCGTGGCATAACAGGTCTCGTGGATGCGGCGGATTTCTCCTGATGGCAATTTCACTAGGCCATATCCGCCTTCGCGGTTGTTTAACGTCGCCTGCTGACCCGCGCTGCGCGCAATCTGGCCGCCGCGACCCGGCATGAGCTCGATGTTGTGAATGTTTGCGCCTAGCGGAATTGCACTCAAAGGCAATGCATTGCCAACGTTCGGCGGCGCATCAGCGCCCGCGCTCACTTGCGCGCCCACGCCCAGCCCTTCAGGGGCCAGGATATAACTTTGTTCGCCGTCAGCGTACTTGAGCAAAGCAATGCGTGCGGTGCGGTTCGGATCGTACTCGATCGCGATGACGTCGGCTAACACGCCGCGCTTGCGCCGTTTGAAATCGAGCTTGCGGTACTTCTGCTTGTGACCACCCCCAATGTGACGCGAAGTGAGCCGGCCACGATTGTTACGTCCGCCGGTTTTCTTCTTCGGCTCAGTGAGAGCTTTAACCGGCGCAGACTTCTTCTTTGTCACTTTCGTGAATGCCGGAAGCGTCTTGAACCGCAAGGTCGGAGTTAAAGGTCGAAAACTTCTTAGCGGCATAAATTATTTCGCTTCCAGAAATTTGATCATCCTGAGCGAAGCCAAAGGATCACCGAAGTCAGCTTTAAAGTTCCGCAACGCGATTCCTCGGTCCGAGCCGGACGGGCCTTTTACGCTCGGGCTGATGGGATAGGCGCTCATACCAGCTCGATCTTCTCGCCTTCAGCCAGTGTCACGATCGCCTTCTTCCAGTGCGGTTTGCGGCCGAAGTCGGCGCGACGTTCGCGTTTCTTCTTCCCGGCGTAATTGCAGGTATTCACGTCCACAACTTTCTTCTGAAAAAGTTTCTCCACCGCCTGCCTGATCTGAATCTTGTTAGCGTGCGGCCGAACCCGGAAAACATACTTGTTCTGCTTCTCACTCAGCAGCGTGGCCTTTTCCGTGAGCGACGCGGTTTCGATAATGTCGAACGGTTCGTTCATTCTTGTCGCGTCCTAGCTTCCTGTTTCGTTTTGCGCGAAGCCTGGTTAGCGGAGGCCGATGCGTTCACCCTTTCCGCCAGTCTCGCTAGACCGCCATCGGTCACCAAAATTTTGTCGAAAGAAAGCAACTGCTCCGTGTTCACGTCGCTCGCGGTGGCCAATTTCACCGGCCCCACGTTGCGCGCCGACTTGTAGGTGTTCTCGTCAAATCCATCCGATACAATCAACACCCGGCCGGCATCGGTCTGCTTTTTCACCAGCTGAACAAACGCCTTCGTCTTAATCTCCTTCACCGCCAGCTCGCCAATGGTGAGCACATCTCCGGCATTGATCCGCTCGCTCAATGCTTTTTGGAACGCGAGCCGGCGCACCGATTTCGAAACTTTCTTCGAATAGTCGCGCGGTTTGGGACCGAAAACGACACCGCCGCCGCGCCAGATGACGGAGGATTTGTAACCGGCGCGCGCGCGACCGGTTCCTTTCTGCCGCCACGGCTTGGCCCCGGATAAATCGACGTCCGCTTTCGTTTTCGTATTAGCCGTGCCGGAACGTCGCGCCGCCCGCATCGCGACCACGACGTCATGCACCGCCTGCGTGCCGCGTCCGTTTTCGATCAACGCAATCTTCGCCTCTTTCGCCGCCGCTTTGGTTAAAACTTTCGCGCTCATGATTTCTTTGCCGGTTTCTTAATTGCCGGTCGCACGACGACAAATGACCCGTTCGAACCGGGCACGGCGCCGCTAACGAGAATTATCTTTTCCGATTCGCGTACTTGCATGACTTGCAAATTCTGCACCGTCACCCTTTCGTCGCCGAGGTGGCCGGGCATCCCCATGTTTTTCCAAATGCGACCGGGGGTAGAACGATTGCCTATGGCGCCATTGCGGCGGTGGGTTTTGGAACCGTGGGCGGCGCCCTGCCCGGCCATGTTATGTTTCTTCATCACGCCCTGAAATCCTTTGCCCTTAGAGCGGCCGATGACATCGACAAAATCGCCCGCCTGAAATTGCGTCACATTCAAATTGACTTCGCCTTCCGCCAGATCCGCATCGAGTCGGAACTCGCGCGAAAAGCGCTTCGGCTCGACCCCGGCTTTTTTGAATGCGCCAAGCTCGGATTTGTTCAGGCGTGATTCTTTTTGCGTGCCGAACCCGACCTGCACTGCGGAATAGCCGTCGCGCTCCGCCGTTATTCGCCGGACGAGAACGTTATCACCCGCGGCAATCACGGTCACTGGACGTAGCTTGCCGCTCGCGTCGTAGACGCTGGTCATGCCAATCTTTTGTCCAAGTAACCCGATGCTCATTTCGTTTCTTGTCATCCCGAGCAAAGTCGAGAAACGCCTGTCCGGCTCGGACTCCCGGTGCGTCACCTTTAAGGTAACATCGCGGGATTCTTCGACTCCGCTTCGCTTCGCTCAGAATGACAATCTTTATGTTAAATCTTAATCGTGATATCCACGCCCGCGGGCAAATTTAATTTCTTCAACTCATCCACCGTTTTCGCCGTCGGCTCGATAATGTCGAGCAGACGTTTATGGGTGCGGATTTCAAATTGGTCCATCGATTTTTTGTCGACGTGGGGCGAACGATTGACGGTAAACTTTTCGATTAACGTCGGCAGCGGAATCGGCCCGGCCACGCGCGCCCCAGTGCGTTTCGCGGTCTCGACGATCTCGACCGCAGATTGATCGAGCATCCGATGATCGAATGCCTTCAGACGAATGCGGATGCGCTGGCCATTTGTCATTTCGTCTCCTTTTGGTCAAGAATCGCGCTGACCAGGTTCTGCGGCACCTGCTCGAAATGCGACGGCTCCATCGAATAACTGGAGCGGCCCTTGGACAACGAGCGAATGGCGGTGGCGTAACCGAACATTTCCGCAAGCGGAACCTCAGCGTGCACCAGGGTGAGATTCCCGCGCGCTTCGATGCTGTTAATGCGTGCGCGACGACGATTCAAGTCGCCAATAATGTCACCCTGAAATTCTTCCGGCGTGATGTTCTCCACTTTCATGATCGGCTCGAGCAGGATTGGTTTACCCTGTTTAAAGCCATCTTTCATGGCAAAAATCGCGGCCATCTTAAAAGCCAGTTCGTTGGAATCGACTTCGTGGTAACTGCCGTAAACAATGTCCACTTCGACATCGATTACCGGATAACCGCCGAGCACCCCATTGAGCACGGCCTCTTCGATCCCTTTCTTCACCGCCGGAATGTATTCGCGCGGAATCACGCCACCGACAATTTTGTTCTCGACCAACAAACCTTTTCCGCGCGCCGCCGGCCGCACATCGACCTCGACGTGACCATACTGACCGCGGCCGCCGGATTGCTTGATTAACTTGCCAACGCCGTGGGCGCCGCCCGTGATCGTTTCACGATAGGCGATCTGCGGTTTACCCGCGTTGGCATCGACCTTGAACTCTCGGAACATGCGGTCGCGAATGATTTCCAAATGGAGCTCGCCCATTCCGGCGATGATGGTCTGGCCGGTGTCTTCGTGCGTGTAAACCCGGAAGGTCGGATCCTCTTCGGCCAGACGCTGCAACGCCGTGGCCATCTTTTCCTGATCGAGCTTGGTCTTCGGCTCAATCGCCATGGAAATGACCGGATCAGGGAAAGACGGCGGTTCGAGTAAAATCGGATGATCCTCATCGCACAACGTATCACCCGTTGTGATGTTTTTGATTCCGACAATCGCGGCAATATCGCCGGAGTAACAGGTCTCGATATCCTCACGCTTGTCCGCCTGGATCTGGATCAATCGCGAAATGCGTTCCCGCTTGTTCGTGCGCGGATTGTAAACGGTGTCGCCTTTGCTGAGCGTGCCAGAATAAACACGGAAGAACACCAGTTTGCCCACGAATGGATCGCTCCAAAGTTTGAAGGCTAGCGAACAAAACTTGCCGTTGTCATCTGTCGGGGCCTCCATCGGCTCGCCCGTGTCGGGGTTCTGGCCTTTGGCTGGCGGAATTTCGAGCGGGCTCGGCAGGTAATCCACCACTGCATCGATGAGATATTGCACACCGATATTCTTCAGCGCCGATCCGCCAATCACCGGAACGAACTTGTTCGCGATAGTTTGGCGGCGGATTCCGGCCTTCAATAATTCCGGCGTGACCGGTTTTTCGTGAATGACGGCCTCAGCTACTTCGTCGTCTATGTTCGAAACATGCTCAATCAACGTCTGATACGCTTCGTTGACCTGATCGACGTACTCCGGCGGGACCTCCGTCACTTCATAGGTCGATCCTAATTGATCGCTATCCGAGTAAATGATCGCCTTCTTATTAATAACGTCGAGCTGGCCCTTGAGCTGATCCTCCCGGCCCAGCGGCAGCAGCACCGGCCAGGCATTCGCGCCCAGCTTTTTGTGGATGCTCTCCACCGATGCCGCAAAATCGGCGCCCACGCGATCCATTTTGTTGATGAATGCCAGCCGCGGGACGTTGTATTTGGTTGCCTGCCGCCAGACCGTTTCAGATTGCGGCTGCACACCGGCGACGCCGTCGAAAACGG
>JBKPQI010000009.1:0-8763 GCA_046733975.1 Verrucomicrobiota bacterium | reverse complement strand
CGAACGAGATAAGGCCATTCGTCTTTAGAATATTTGGTTGTTGGAGGCAGCGTGTGGCACACTCAACACCGGGAAACGAACACTGCGTAGCCCCGAGATAAACATTGCCGATCGGAATGAACGGAGGCGTTGCTGACCAGTAACCCGGGAGAGGGTGGCGGCGCAAATTGATCAAAGGCGCACCCTGCACCAATGACTGCGAGCAAAAGGGGGAGCACACGTCTTGCAGCTTTGAATTCGGGTCGACTCGTCATTACAAGTTCGTTGTAGCCGCGATCAATGACGGCCGCCGGGGTCAGCGACCGCCGCTATACATTGCGTGGCAAAGAGCGTTGTCTCGCCATTCTTCATAGACTTACTCCGAAGATAAGCCGCAGCTGATAGTCGGGTTCACCTGCGGTGCGGGTAGTTTGGGCCAGCGCGGTCACAGTCGCGAACCAGCCGTCGCCGCGATATGAAGCATTTGGTCCGACGAAGAAATTATTTTCTGCAGCCGAGCTCTTCCAACCCGGTAATAGAATTTCGTGCAGCAGTTCCGCGCCGACGGAGACTCGTGGACTGATTTCGTAGCTCGCGCCTAATGCTTGTTGGATCTCGCCGTTATGTTCCCGCAGCCCTTCTTCTTCCCATTCGGCTTCGAAAACGAGATTGTAAGCAAGAATAAGGGGCCCGAAATTCTTTTGCGCGATTAACTTTGTCTCGGATTCAAAGTTGCGGCGGCCCGCGCTAATCTCCTGATACAACGAAACGCCAACAGGATGCAGAACCGGGTTGGTAAGATTATAGATCATTTCCAGTGACGAACTTTGGTAGCGCGCGCCGCGATTATCAGAGCTGCGGGTATAATCCCAGTTAGCAAGGTAAACGCTGGCCTGAAAGTGATCGGTGATCCCGATCTCGATCTCATGCCGAAATTGCGCGTCGGTGAAGCCCTCATCGAAGGCCGTGGTCGCCCAATTCTCGATTTCAACTGAACCGGCCGGCGACGTGGGTGCTTCATAGACGTAAGTGAAATGGCGCGCGCCGGCGAAGCAAACCGAGGGTAGAAGAGTCATATACAAGACGCCAAGAGCTGTAGCCACGGCGGCCTGCCGCCGTCTTCGCGTCTGTGCGCACCAGCTGAGCGGGGCGACTACATTCGTCATCTGCTTACCTGCCGACAGCGCGCGGTTTACCGCACCAGTCCGAGCGGTTTAACGATGGGCGCAGCGACGCTGACGGATTTCGCTTCTTCAACCGAATCGCTGCCGGCCAGCGGCACGGCACCGACGCGTCTGGCGGCATAATACGAGCCAACGACAAGGAGCGCCGCCAAAAATTGTGCAGCCAGCGTTTGGTATGTCGGGAAAACGGCGAACCACAAGCCCATCCACGGCGGAATGATTGGCTCCAGCCATGGGACCCAAGTTGTCGAGATCCAGTTAGCCAGCTGCATTTCCTGCGCTTGTTCGCCCACCATCACCAAAAGAACGACGCCAAGTAGAATGCCGGTGGTGATCAACATTTTCCGGTAAGGCAATTTCTGTTGTAGAACAAAAGTCAGCAATGCGACCGTTCCGGTCAGCGCCAGGCCGAGGAGCGTCCCCTTGAGCACAACGCTGCCGCCGAGTCGCAGATGGTAGCTCTGGAGAAAAAGCACAACCTCGAATCCCTCGCGGTAGAGGGATGTGAATCCCAAAAGAATCAGGCCCCAGCGCAGCCTCGAGCTCGTGGTGGTGGGATCGAACAACGATTTGCGCCGGCGATTGTGCGCGCGAATCCAGCCGCCCCAGTAAATTTTGTGAAAAAACCAATTCATGATCACGAGCAGCACGACAACGGCGAGTAACCCCGTCGCAGCCTGTAAATGTAGGGCGGGAACGCTCTCGCTCAGCTGTTTCATGATGCTGACGGCGATGAACCACGTTGCGACAGTGGCGAGGAATGCCATAGCTGCTCCCGACATCACTGGACGGCGATAGATTAAGCGTGGACCCGTCATGGTGGCGGTCACGGCGGCCAGGACAAGGATGCATTCCAGGCCTTCGCGGAAAACCAGCACGGCGATGTCGAGCGATGCGACAGTGGCAGTGGTGTTCGGCCGGAGCGGATCGGGTGTCCCCTGCACCGTAACGCCCTGCCAGATGAAAATCGCGGCGACGAACAATGCCGCGAAGGGCAGGGCGATGCGGGCTGACATTGCATAAACCGGCCGGCTTTGTGGCATAGGGGTGGGGAGAACCGTCACCTTAGTCTGGTGGCAAACTTCGCGTGCGAGCGCGCCAGGCATGTCCTGAAGCTAACATATTGAAGTTCGCCGCGCTGTCGCTCCGTTGCGATTTTTTAGCGGCTCGTTGTGCAGCACTGGAGCAAAGGAATGTGGGGCGTGGAGAAATGGGGATCGAGGTCCGATGCTGTCATCGAGAGAGCGGTCGACGGGTCCTGAACATGTCACCTTAAGGCTTCCGCCGCGGGATCCCTCCCGTCTTTGCATACCGCTACGGCGCGGCAGGCGACTGCGTTCGGGACGCCGGTCGATTTGAATGTGCCTTACATTGTGATTTGGCTGGGGCGACGTAAAATTACTGGATGCGGTATCAGCGCGGTTTCACGCTCGTTGAGCTGATTATCGCCATATTTATTTTGTTACTCCTCATCATGCTTGCGGTGCCGAGCTTGAACGGGGTATTGGCTGACAAACGCCTGCACCGCTCGCTCGATCGATTCAACGAGCTGGTGCGCGAGGCGCATGAGCGCAGTCTGGCTGAACACCGCGCCTATTTAATTGTCTGGAATGATACCTTTATCAGTTTGCAACCTGCAGCCTTCTTGAAAACCGAAGAGCATCAACCCGTCGATACCCTCCCGATCAAGCGCCACGAGCAATGGAGTCTCGAACTGCCGGCCGCGCTGGTGAAAAAGGTGCCGCCGGAGTGGATTTTCTGGGAATCGGGAGTGTGTGAGCCTGCACGTGTCCGTTTTGCCAACGGCGATGGCACCTGGACAGCGGAGTATTCGCCACTAAGCGGGCTGGGAGAATTAGTAACGTATGCGTCTCGTTAGGTATCTCTGGCAAGGCAATTGGGAACATGCACTTCCAAGTCTGTGCGCCAAACAGGCTTGTAGCCTGTTTCGCTTCAGCAGGCTGAAGGCCTGCTGGGAGCACACGCAGGAATGCCTATATTCTTTTTCGTGGCGCGCCGAACGAAAATTGCGCAAGGTTCAGAGCGTACCTTTCAGGACACGAGCCTTCGCACTGTATGAAGTGCTGATCGGATTATTCATCTTCGCCGTCGGAGTCATTGCGCTCGGTCGGTCGGTAAATTATTGCATGAACGCCAGCGCGCTCAGCGCTGATGACGCGCGGGTGCGGGAGATTCTGGCAAACCGCATGGTCGAAGTCGAAACCACGCCGGGGCAACCGGACAAATCCAAGGAATTCAAAATCGATACTGGATTTGGTATCGTGAAACTGGTGCAAAAAGCTGCGCCCCAGGAAATGAATGAGGAAGATGGAACGGAGCTAACGGGAATCATTCGCGTGACCCTTACGGCAAACTGGTCCCGCGGAGGAGCCGACCAGTCGAAGCAAATAGCATTTTATGTTTACAGACTCTAGCCGTCATCCCGAGCGTCGTCGAGGGATCCTGGGGCGACACCTTAAAGCTCACTTCAACCGGATCCCTCGACGTACGCTCGAGATCACCGCAGGCGTGCGTGCATTCACGCTACTCGAGATCATGCTGGCCGTGATCATTCTCGGAATGATGGCGCTGGCCATCTATCGGTTTGTGCAGGCGAATGTGACCGCAATCCGGGTGTCATCGGAACAAGGCACCGTGGCGGCGCGATATGATGGGTTGCGCGAGTTCCTGACTCAGCAATTGCAAAGTCTGCCGCCCGGAGCTGGCGCACTGGCGGGCGAAGCTTTGAAGGTGGAAGGGCATGATCGCGATGAGTTGACGTGGGTTTGTTCGGCCGGGCCCGGGGTCTTGACTCGTTATGCGAACGGCGATTTTCGAGTGAGCCTGCGTTTGCGGCGACATGACCCCAAGAGCCAGCAACTGGACCTCGGTCTTTTGCGCAAACCGAAGGACGATAGCGCTGTTTCCAATGAACATGAAAGCTGGGTTCGTCTGATCGATAACGTCGGCAGCTTGCAAATTCGCTTTTTCGATTCGCGTTTGAATACCTGGGTGCAACGCTGGACCGACACGGTGACGCTGCCGCGTTTGGTTAAGGTCGTAATCGGTCGGGCCGACGCCAGAGTTCCAACGGAGATCACCGTCCCGCTGGCGCGGATGCCGTTATGAGGTTCTCGAAAATCCGTCGCCGATCGGACAGGCTCCGGGACTCCGGCGCCGCGCTGCTGCTTGCATTGTGGGCGCTGTTTTTGCTCGCGGCGTTGGTGATGTCATGGGCTTTAAATATCGATTCGCGTCTAAAAATTTCGGGAAGCGAAAACCGGATTCTGGAGGCGCAGGCGATGGCAGCGTCCGGAGCAGAGGTCGCGATGGTTCCAACGATCAAGGCGAGTTCGCCCAATCTGAAGGGACGTTTTGGGCCGCGACAAACCTACGATGTACGCATTACCGGCGAGGGCGGCCGGCTCAATATCAATTGGCTGGTAGCGGGGGAAAACCCCGGCCGGATTGAGATTCTGCGGCGGTACCTTGAAATCAAAGGGATTGATCTGAACGAACGCAACCGGATGATCGACTGCTTGCTCGACTGGGTGGATCCCGACGATTTGGAGCGTTTGAATGGAGCCGAAGCAAGCGAAGGTTATCAGCCGGCGAACGCCTTGCTGGTGCGTGTCGACGAGCTGAAGAAAGTGAAAGGGTGGGATACAATCACTTCCGCCGCGGGCTGGGATGACGAATTCACCGTCAACAGCAGCGGTCCGGTCGATCTGGCCTGGGCACCGCGCGACGTGCTGCGGGCGCTGCCGGGCTTTACCGAGCCGATGGTAGAGCGTTTTCTCCAAGTTCGAGCAGGTCCTGATGGCGTGGATGGCACGGCTGATGATACTGTCTTCAAGAATATGGATGAAGCTCGTGTCGCGCTGGGACTTTCGCCGCAGCAATTTCAACAGCTTAGCCCTTTCGTTTCGTTCAGGGATTCTGTCATACGAGTCGTTAGCACGGGCCGGTCGAGCGACGTTACTCGCGTCATTCAGCTGGTGTTCCGTCGTGCCGGGACCACGCCGCAGTTGATCACGTGGAAGGAATTTTGATGGGCGAATTTTTTCTTGTTCCAGGAGCTGAAGGTTGGAACCTGATCAGTCGTCCTGCGGAAAATGGCAACTGGCGGGTGCGAGCATTTCCTAATTTGGACGAAGCGGCGCAGACCCTCAGCGCCGATGACAATGTCGTGCTGGCTTTGCCGGTGTCGGCGGTATTGGCGCAACGCATGCGGCTGCCGAGTGTCGAGGGCTCGGAGTTGCGCGAGATGGTTCGCATTCAGCTGGAGAAAGCGCTGCCGTTCTCCGCTGAGGAGGTCACGAGCGACTTCGAGGTGATCGACCAGGAAAACGGCGAATGCGTGATTTCGGCCATCGCGGTGCAGAACCAACGGCTGCAGGAAATCGCGGCGCCATTACTTACTCGCAAAGTCATTCCGCGCGCAGTCACGGTTTATGCGGCGCAACGCATTGCGACGCATGCGGGAAGAGGCCGGGCCTTGTTCATCTACCCTGAATCCGGCGCGCTCGTCTCGGCCATTTCCGAAAACGGCAAGCTGAGTTTCGCGCGCACGATTGATGGCGGCGTGGCTGCTCCGCTTGAGCTGGAACTGCCACAGTTGACCATGACGGCCGAGTTGCAGGGCATCAATGCATCATTCCAAAACGTGCTGGTAGACGAAAAATGCTTTGATCTGCGCGATCGCGTGCAGAGCGCGATGGCGACGCCGGCAGAATTGATGTCGATCGAAACCCCGCCCGCTTCGACCGCGCTGAACCTTCTTCCACAGTCGTGGCGTGACGAGCGAGCTAAGCACCTCCAGCGCGAACAATGGAAACAGCGGTTCGTGATTGCTGCCATTGCCTACGCCGCAATTGTCGCACTCGCGCTTGCCGATCTCGGGTATTTGAAATTCCGAATGTGGCAGTTGGATAATCAAATTAAACGGGACGAACCTCGGACCGTTTTCGTGCGCGCCGCGGCTAACAATTGGAAGGCGCTGGCACCCGCGATTGATCCGCATTTCTACCCGATCGAAATTCTGCTGCACCTTTTCGACTGCCTGCCGTCGCAGGAGGTTCGTATCACTGCTTACAACCAATCTGCGCGCCAGATTTCGGTTGAGGGCGAAGCCAGCAAAGCCGCGCTGGCCTATCAATTCGCGGAGAAAGTCAAAAAACATCCCGACTTGCAGAATTTTAGCTTCGACATGCAGTCGCCCCGATTTTTGCCGAACGATCATGCGCAATTCCGTCTGGAGGGAAGACCGCGATGATCGCGCCAATCGTTGCACGCATGAACCAGCGCGAGCGAATCCTGGCGGGCTTGGTCGTGCTGGTGGTGTTTTTTCTCGCGAATTTATTTTTGTGGAGCTGGCTCTTTCGCACCATTGGGGATTCGCGCGCCGAAGTTGTAAAACGAAAAGAAAAACACGCCGAGCAAACGGTTCTGCTGCGCGAGACCGATCTCTGGACGCAGCGCGACAAATGGCTGCGTGAACATCAGCCGGCATTTCACGGCGCAAGCGACGCCTCGGCCTTGCTTGATCAGCTGAAACAAGTTGCGGGCAAATACAGTGTGCTAATCGAAAACCCGGCGCTCGGCTCGACTGCAGGGGCGGGTAATTACCAATCTGTTTCCGTGTCGATCGAAACCAAAAGCCAATGGCCGCCGCTGGTTCATTTTCTTTACGATGTGCAGGCGCCCGATGCTTTCATGGTCTTTGAGAGCGCAAATATCGCGATCGATTCGAGTGACCCGACTCAAATGCGTGGTAAATTTAAAATCGCGCGCTGGTACGCGCCGGCGACAGCAATAAAATGAAAACGACCTTATTATTGGTGATCAGTATCATTCCCATGATGGCGCTGGCGAATGATCCGTTGCCCAAGCGCGCGGATTTTAATCGTTACAAAGCAATGCTGGACCGATCACCGTTCGCCGTCGCCACGGTGGCGGTTCCCACGGCGACGCCCGATTTTGCGAAGGACCTGTATCTGGCGAACGCAGCGCGGTCCGGTGACGAGGGTTTTCTCACGCTGGCGTCAGCTACGGACAAGAACTTCAAAGAGTATCTGTCAACCAAAGCGCCGAACGAACATGGATGGGGCGTAAGCGATATCCAATGGTCGCCCGAGATGGGGCAAACCAAAGCGACCGTTACCAAGGATGGCAAATATGCGACCGTGGGCTTCAACCAGTCTTTGCTTTCTCAAAACAATCAGACTCCCAATCAACCACTGACCAACGCGGTGCAGCCACCAATGTTCCCGGGAATGTCGACGCCGCCGCAACCGTACCAGAAGCCCGCCCCAATACCGTCGCTCCCGCCAACCTATCAGCAGCCTATCCGACCAACTCCGCCCCAGCCGGGCCAGGTCCATCAGCGCGGAGTGATTCAGCGAAATCCAACGCCGATGCCCACTCCAATCGTGCCGCCACCGCCCACACCGGATCCGGACGATTCCGACGAATAGGCGATCTCGCCCAAATGCTGTAGCCGTCGTCCTGCGAGCGACGCGCGCGCCCTGCGTATCTGATTAGCGTGCCGCTGCTCCCCGGAAAGGTCGCCGCCTTGGGCGCAACGCTAAACAAATACCTCCTGCGGGGAGGTGGCTACACAGCTATTTTCCCCAGTCGTCGTCGGACGTGTCCGGGATTCGATCCGGTCCCGCCGAATACAAATCGTATCTCGTGGGGTCTTTTTGTCCGGGACAGCGATAAACGTAGGGCACGCCCCACGGATCAGTTGGTACTTGTTCCATGAACTGTTGCCAACGCGTGGGCCGTGGGTCGGTTGATGGTGCCGTTACCAACGCCTGGAGGCCTTGTTCCGTTGTCGGATAAAATCCGTTAATCCCCTGGTAAGCGAGCAGCGAAGTTTTTATCGCCTGAATGTCGCCCGCGACCCGGACTCGTTTCGCAATGTCCACGTTCGGTGCCATGAACTTTATCGCTGCCGCCAACAGTAGCGCGATGATGGTCACCACCAGCATGATCTCAAGCAGGGTAAAGGCTTGTTCTTTTTTTCGCATCAGCTCTTAGACACCGGATCAGTGTTCCGGTTTCAAAATATAATCTGATTTCTCCCAAAGATACTTGAGTTGAATCTGGGTGGCGCGAATAACGGCACTGGAGGCAGTCGATCCATTAACGATGGTAATATCGTTCGTTCCCGACCGCAGGACGTTCGCCGGCACAACCTTCTGGACGCGCAGCCAACCGGTGTACTGGAACTGCATCTGGTCGATAAGACGACGCATTTCACCGCGATAACCGGGATCGGCCAGTCCCGGCATGATTAGAGATGCGGCCCCGATGTTTTGACCATTGACGATGACTTCGGGCGGCGAATCAATCCGCGGGTTGGCAATTTCAAAAGTAATGAGCGCGAGCAACGGTTGGGATTCGATGCCGAATTCGAAAACAGCGCCTTGATCGGCTGTTGGCCCGATCCGGACCAGATCGGACGAAAGCGCGGCGGTGACGGTTCCAAATTGTTCCGAATCTTCCGTGGGCGCGTGCAGCGGGAGAGTAGTGGCAAAAGGAGCCGCCACCGCATCCTGTGACCCGACGCTTGCACTGTGGGCCAGTTCGCTAC
>JBKPQI010000008.1:0-12888 GCA_046733975.1 Verrucomicrobiota bacterium | reverse complement strand
CCTCAATATCACGGGCGAGGGCTGGGGAATCGTCTGGTGAAGGAATGTTTCGAACGCTTGCGCAAAATGGGAATACAGCGGGCGATCATTTTGGTCGCGAACGATAATTCGCGGGGACGTCAGTTTTGGCTCCGCTCCGGCTGGGAAGAACTGCCGGGTGCGATGGCAATGGGCAAAGACGTCTAGCACCCGGAAGGCCAGTTGAAAGCCATGCTTTCGAACTGAACTGGAGCGAAGAGCCCGTTTTCACCGTCGCGGCTTGCGCGACCTATGCGAACGCTTTGATTTACCACGCAAGCCAGTTAAAAGTACGAGGTGCGGAAAAAGTCCAGCTTCCTTCCGGCGGAGTTGTTGTACGAGGCGATCGTCGATTCATCCGACGATGCCATCGTGAGTAAGAATCTGCAGAGTATCGTCATGAGCTGGAACCGGGCTGCGGAACGAATCTTCGGATACACCGCCGAGGAAATGATCGGCGAATCGATCGCCAAGCTCTTCCCGCCGGACCGGCTGGACGAAGAAACACATATTCTGGCTCGCCTGCAGCAGGGCGAGCGAGTGGAACATTTCGAAACCATCCGGCAACATAAAAGTGGTCGACTCATTGATGTTTCGCTCACCATCTCGCCTATCCGCAATGCGGAAGGGCTGATTGTGGGTGCATCGAAAATTGCACGCGATATTACCGAACAGAAGGCGGCGCAACGGAAACTAGCTCAAGTGAATGAAGAACTCCGGCGCGCCAATCAGATCAAGGCTGAATTCCTGGCGACACTTTCACACGAGTTGCGGACGCCGCTAAATGCGATTCTGGGTTGGATCCAGATTTTGAAGGACGATCCAAAACCGGGAGACGTCGCGCAGGCTGTTCCGATTTTGGAGCGCAACGTTCGCGTGCAGTCGCAACTGATCGAAGACTTGCTGGACATGAGCCGTATCGAGGCTGGCAAGATCAAACTCGACATGAGGCAAGTCGATTTGCCGGCGGTCGTCGCCGCCGGAATTGAAAGCATCCGGCCGGCCGCTGATGCCAAACAAATCCGGCTGACCTCTGCATTTTCTAATGTGTTCGGCACCGTCATCGGCGACAGGGATCGTTTGCTGCAGGTCATCTGGAATGTTCTGACCAACGCGATTAAATTTACGCCAAAGAAAGGACGCATTCACACCGTCATCAAGCGCGTCGATTCACATGTGGAAATCTCGGTCAGCGACACCGGTCAGGGAATTCCGCCGGAGTTTTTGCCACATGTCTTTGATCGCTTCCGCCAGGCCGACAGCGCTACGACGCGGCGACACGCCGGGCTAGGCCTCGGTTTGTCGATCGTCAAACATCTGACCGAACTGCATGGGGGCGCCGTGCGAGTTTCCAGCGGCGGCCCGGGCCAGGGCGCGACATTCATTCTCTGTCTACCTTTGCAATCGACGCATGAAGAACCGGAAGATGCGGCCGACGAGCGGCGCAACGCGGAAGTAGACGGGCAAGCAGTGAAAGCGGACTTGGAAGGGATCAAGGTCCTGGTGGTGGATGACGAACAGGACTCGGTCGCGATTGTGCGGCGAATTCTGGAGCGGCGAGGGGCGAGCGTCCGCGGCGCTCACTCCATGAATGAAGCGCTGGCTGAATTCGCGGCTTTCTCTCCTGACGTAATCCTGAGCGATATCGGTATGCCCGGCAATGACGGATACGAATTCGTCACCCGGCTGCGCGCGATGCCAGGCGGGCGCTCAGTCCCGGCAGTGGCATTAACGGCGTTGGCGCGAGGTGAAGATCGAACCCGCGCTTTGCGAGCCGGTTTTCAAATGCATGTGGCCAAGCCGGTCGACTTCAACGAGTTGGTCGCAGTGGTTCAAAATCTCGCGGCCTTGCGAAGTGACGACCGGTGAATTGCTGACGGTCGAGCAATTCGCAGCGCAATGTCAATAGTGCCCATGTCTTTGCGATCATCAGCGAATTAGGAGGTCATGGAACCCGATGCAGCTCTCGGCATGGCGGCGCAAATCGCAGTAGCGCTGGCTGGTTTTGCCGGCGTGGTCACGGCGTTCCGCGCGCAATCCGTTCATGAATGGGAAGCGATCGATAAATTCCGCCTTCGCCTGTTGTTGACCAACTCCCTTTTGCCGCTGGGCTATTGCTTGTTTGCCGTCGCTTTGCTCGCAATCAAGCCAGTCCCGTTCCATATCTGGCGATGGTGCAGTGGCGTGACCGTAGCAACAAATGTCATCTACGCCATGGGATCCTCTAAGAGTCTCGCAACTTTACAGCAACTGCAGCCAGGAGCCGCCCCCGCTAATCGTGTTGCTTTTTACTTTTTCTCCATTCTCGGCGGGCTTTCGCTGCTCCTTCAACTTTATAATATCGTTCGCCTAAATGCCTTCTGGCCGTTCTTCGCTGGCATCGCAGTGCAACTGCTGGCGGCAATGTTCCAGTTTATGCTGATGATCTTGCCAGCGTCAGGAAAAGAAAAGTAATCGGCTTCGACGTTGGCGACGAAGTTCGAAGCATGAAATTACTGAATGGGCTTCGCGCTAAAGCGGTGCCGCGCTTCGCTTATCACCGCACTCTAAAAACCACGCGTTCGTCATCGCGACGAATGTAATGAATCACGCTTCGTCGATGATGGTGAAACCGGTCATTTTAATAACGGACAAGTGACTGGGCTGCGTTATAGTCGGGCTTCGCCATCATGAACGAAGTCGCGGTGAATGGAAAACCAGAAATCGCAGTCCGGACATCAGCTATCGGCGACGCCGCGGTCAAAAACCAACTCAGGCTCGCCAGACGAATGGCGCGGCTCGGGACTGAAACGGCTTTCGAAGTGCTGGTGAAAGCGCGCGCGCTGGAAGCGAAGGGCCGGGACATTGTTCACTTGGAAATCGGCGAACCGGACTTCGATACTCCCGGTAACATTGTAGACGCCGCGACTGACGCGTTACACAGAGGATTCACCCACTACGGGCCGTCGGCGGGCTTGCCCGAGTTACGCGAGACCATCGCTCAATATGTCAGCGAGACCCGGCGAACAAATGTTACCCCCGACGAAGTGGTGGTGGTTCCCGGCGGCAAACCGATCATTTTTTTCTCCATTCTGGCGCTGGCGGAGGAGGGCGACGAGGTCATCTATCCAAATCCCGGTTTTCCAATTTACGAGTCGATGATCAATTATGTCGGCGCGAAGCCGGTGCCGATCCGGTTGCGCGAGGAACTGGATTTCCGGCTCGATGTCGACGAGTTCGCCAGTCTGATCAACGACCGCACCAGGCTGATCATCTTGAACTCACCGCATAACCCAACGGGCGGCATGTTGGAGGAGCAGGATATCGAGGCCATTGCCGAGGCCATCGGCGATCGTGATGTGATGGTGTTAACGGATGAAATCTACAGCCGCCTGATTTTCGAAGGCGAACATCATTCGATCATGACGGTGGATGGAATGAAGGAGCGTTGCATTTTACTCGATGGATTTTCCAAGACGTATGCCATGACCGGTTGGCGGATGGGTTACGGAATCATGCGAGCCGACCTGGCGACGCATGTCGCTCGCCTGATGACGAACTCCAATTCGTGCACGGCCAGCTTTACTCAGGTCGCCGGGATTGAAGCGCTCCGCGGACCGCAAGGGTCGGTTGATAAAATGTGCGCTGAGTTCAAAAAACGACGCGACGTGATGGTTGCCGGTCTTAACGAGATTAAGGGATTCTCCTGCCTCTTGCCGAAAGGTGCGTTTTACGTTTTCCCTAACATCAAGAAGACGGGCTGGCGCTCGAAGAAATTAGCGGACGCGTTGCTCGAAGACGCGGGCGTGGCGGCGCTTTCCGGGACGGCGTTCGGCGATTTCGGCGAAGGCTATTTGCGATTCAGTGTCGCAAATTCGATTGAAAACATCGAGCAAGCGCTCGAACGAATCACCACTTGGACAAATAACAATTTGTAGGCAACAGCGCCCGCGGCCGATCTACCTCGGCAGGCGGTATGCCGGCCTTACAAATTGATCCCGGCATCAATGCGGGAATTGTCCCGGGCACCAACACATGCTTCCATGGTTGGCACCTCGATGGAATTATTTGGTTACGTTCAGCAATGACGTCTAACGAAAAGAAACGTTTGCGCGTTTTTGCCACATCGCGCATGGGCGATGCGGCGGAGAACCGATTGCGGGAGCGCGGGTATGCGCTCGACATTTACCAGGGTCCGGAAGCGCCGCCAAAGAAATTGATCGTCGAGAAAGTCAGGAGTGGGATTGATGGATTGATCACGACGTTGCGCGATCCGATTGATGCCGAAATCTTCGATGCGGGGAAGGGGACACTGAAGGTGGTGGCTCAAATCGCGGTCGGATTCGACAATATCAGCCGCAGCGACGCTAACGAGTACAAGATCCCGTTTACCAACACGACCGATGTATTGACCGAAGCGACGGCAGAGTTCGCTTTTTTCATGATGGGTATGCTCGCCCGCAAGATGTGGCAGAGCGAGCAATTGGTGCGCGACCAGAAGTGGCCGTCGTGGCATCCGTTTTTGCCTTTCCTCGGTGATGAAGTCACCGGCAAGACGATTGCCGTTATCGGAACGGGAAGGATCGGATTGGCGATGATCAAGAAGTGTTCAGGGTTCGACATGAACATTCTGTGTTACGACCCGGCCTATCATAACCACGCCTGTATCGCCTCAATCCAGGAGTTGATGGATCTGCGGCACACGAAAGGTATCCAAAAAGAGAAGACGTTTATTAAGTACGTCGAGTTTGAAGAAGCATTGCCAGCCGCGGATTACGTGAGCATTCACGTGCCGCTGTTGCGCGAAGGGGAGACGGATAAGCCGACTTATCACCTGATTAATGAAAACACGCTGAAGCTAATGAAACCGACGGCGTATTTGATAAACAGTTCGCGCGGTCCGGTGGTGGATGAGAGGGCTCTGGCCAAAGCCTTGAAAGGAAAAGTCATTGCCGGAGCGGCTCTCGATGTTTTCGAAAAAGAGCCTCTGCCGGCCGATTCACCGTTGTTGGATGCGGAAATTGCGGATCGCACGCGAGTATTTCATCATTTTGCCAGCGGCGCACAGATTACGCGGTTGTCGGTCGACCCGGAAAAGGGCATGGCCGGCCGGACGGCGCAGGGGTTGATTGATGTTCTGGAAGGGAATTACGGCGGTGATCTGACAAAAATGCCCTACGTGGTGAACAAGGAAGCGTTCGGGTGTTGAAACGGCTCAGCGTCGACTTCTTCACCGAGAATCTGAGACCAACCTTTGTAGCCGTCGCCCTGCGGGCGACGCGCGCGGCTCCCGCAGGGAGCCGGCTACAGCGGTGGAGCGAGCGCTGGTCGCACTAACTGCGATTTAAAACTGCACTAACTGCGATTCAAAACTACTATTTGCCTGAAAACGAACGGGCGAATTTTTGTCCTCTCTCTCCTTGACAGGTTAGGAAAGAGTGAGTTAATCTCCTAATTATCTTAGGAGACAATGAGCAACGAGGCCGAACTCCTTCCTGGCACACTGGATCTTCTCATTCTCAAAGCCGTCTCGCTCGGCCCCCTTCACGGCTACGGGATCCTGTTGCGCATCGGACAGATTTCCGGTCGCGCCTTGCTCATCGAGCAGGGAGCTCTTTATCCGGCATTATTTCGGCTCGTCCGGCAGGGTCTTTTGAAGGGGAGTTGGGGGAAATCGGATCACAATCGTCGCGCTAAATTTTACGAACTCACAGCCAGGGGGCGAAAGCGTTTGCGAGAGGAAACGGCGGGCTGGAATCGACTGGTGGCAGCGATCGCCTCCGCCCTCGCGGCGCAACCAGTCGAAACGTAAAACGCATACGAATCGGAGGACATTGAACGTGACGTCAAGTGCAATTCCTTTTGGAGGGCGGCGGCAGAGCGGAGCGACGCCGACGTTTTTAAAAGAATTGACCCTACAAGCCCTAGTCGGTCGCGCGGATTCGCCTCGTTACGCGACCAGCCACCTTCTGCGATTGCTGAAGCGGCGGCCAGCGAACGCGGCTACAACTTAGGCGCCGCAGAGCTCCGCCTACCATTATCTCATCGCATCGGCTCGTTCTACTGCATCACTCTCATGATCGGATCCTATTTTCGATCCTTAGCAGCGAGGTTTTTCCATCGCTCGCGGATGGAGAACGAAATGGAAGAAGAGCTCCGGTCTCATATTCAGTTACGCGCGGATCACCTTGAACGTTCCGGGCTGACCCGTGTTGAAGCAGAGCGGCGCGCGCGCATCGAGTTCGGCGGTCAGGAGCGATTTAAGGAAGAATGCCGCGAAGCGGTTGCCGGGAATTTTCTAGATAATTTAATTCAGGATCTGCGCTTCGCCGTCCGCATGTTGCGGAAAGCTCCGGGATTCACCTTCATCACGATCGTGACCATGGCGCTGGGAATTGGCGCGACAACTGCCATCTTCAGCGTGGTGGATGCAACGCTGCTGCGGCCGCTGCCCTATCCGAAATCTGAGCAGTTCGTCAGTATCCAGGCCGACCTGAACGGCGTCGGAATATCACAGCCCGAGTGGCAGGACCTTCAGCGCTCCGGAATTTTTGAATACGTTTCGCCGACCTGGTTTGACGAAAATAATCTCACCGGCGCCGATCGCCCGGCACGAGTGCGGTTGCTGCTGGTTGCACCAAACTATTTTGCGCTATTGGGCGTGCAACCCCAGTTGGGCCGGGCCTTCAACCCAGACGATCATTCGCCGGGATTAATCCCCGAAGTCGTCATCAGCGATAGCCTGTGGAAGCGGCAATTCGGCGGCGATCCCCGGATTCTGGAGCGAAGCGTGAGGATGGATACCGATTTGTATCGAATTGTCGGTGTGATGCCCGGTGATTTCGATGCCCCCGGTCGAACCGCGGAAGAGCGGAATATCGAGATATGGGCCGCGACCAGTTTTTACGGTCTGCCTCTGGCTGATCACCCGCCGCGTAACCGACGTAATCTGCCAACAGCGATCGGTCGGCTCAAGGACGGTGTGAGCATTGCGGCGGCACAAAAGCGGGTGGACGCGTTAGTGACATCCTTGCGAAAAGAATTTCCCGGAGATTATCCACCGGCGAGTGGATGGACAGTACGGTTGCTTCCGCTCAAGGAACGAGTAGTTGGGAATTTTCGTCAGTCGCTCACCTTGTTGCTGGCTGCGATCGGCTTGGTTCTTGTCATCGGTTCGGTTAACATTGCCAACCTTCTGCTGGCCCGCGCCAGTCTGCGCGGACGTGAAATGGCTATCCGAAGGGCGCTTGGGGCTTCGCAGATGCGCCTGACGCGCCAGCTCCTAACGGAAAGTATACTGTTGGCCGTTCTCGGCGGACTCGGAGGTCTGGCGATCCTTCTTGGCACAAAAGATTTCCTGCTGCGATTGGTTCCGGATAATTTGCCGCGACTTAATCAAATATCGATCAGTTGGAGCGTTTTGCTTTTTGCTCTCTGCGCTTCTGTCGTTTCGGGATTGATTTTTGGATTGGCACCGGCATTGCAAGCCGCTCGACCAAATTTGATGCACACGCTGAAGCAGGAAGGTCGCGCTTCAGCGGGCTCGAGCAAACGAGCACGAACGCGGCGGATTCTTGTCGTGACAGAGTTCGCACTCTCTTTGGTGTTAATGGTCGCTGCCAGCCTTCTCCTGCGCAGCTTTTGGGACCTGCTTAACGTTCGGCTTGGATTCAATCCGCAAAGGGTGATGACGGTGCGAACACGGCTGCCCTATCCGAACGATCCAAAGATCGACAAATATCCAACTGCTGCGCAGGAAGCGCCGTTCATCCGCGAATTGATGCGCCGCTGCAGGACGCTGCCTGGCGTAGAGGAGGTCGCGCTGGGAGATAGCGGCTCCATTCCGTTGGATCAGAATTCCAGAGAACTAAATGAGATCTCCGAGGGGCAATTCTTTCTCACAGTTGAAGGAAAGGAGATTCAGAGCGATCAGCCGGCGGCAGCGATACGCTCGAGAGTGACGCCGGAGTATTTTCATCTATTGGGAATACCGCTGGTGCGGGGACGGCTGTTCAATGAACTGGATACCGACAAAACTCCGCCGGTAACAGTGGTCAATGAAGCGTTCGCGCGGATCTACTGGCCGAAATGAAGACGCGCTGGGCAAACGCTTTAAGTCAAGCCGACCTGGTTCAACCTGGATGACGATTGTCGGCATCATTGCCAACGCAAGAACAGAATCGCTGACTGAGGACGAAGTGCCGCAGATCTACTTCGATCTTTATCAAACGCCCGCGAAGCATCTTACGATTTTATTGCGCGGACACCTGGACATCGCAGCCATTCCCGACCAGGTCCGCCAGGAGGTGCAGGCGGTGGATCCGACGTTGCCCGTTTTCGGCACACGCACGCTGAATGCGACGGTATCCGAATTTCTGTCACAACGGCGATTTTCGCTGGAAATGGTCGGCGCCTTCGCGCTGACGGCACTGCTTCTGGCGACCCTCGGAATTTATGGAGTGATCTCGTATCTCGTTAGCGAACGCACACACGAGATTGGGATTCGTCTTGCTCTGGGCGCGCGACGATCCAACATTCTGCGCATCATTCTGCGTCAGGGATTGAGGCTGGCAGTTGCCGGGGCAGTCGTTGGACTTGTTTGCGCCCTGATCGTTTCGCACCTGATGACCAGCCTGCTTTATGGCGTGAGACCCACTGATCCGCTCACGTTCATAGGAGTCGCCCTTGTTTTTCTCGCCGTTGCCTTAGCTGCCTGTTATCTGCCGGCGCGGCGCGCCATGAATGTGGACCCGATGGTGGCGCTGCGGTGCGAGTAGAACAGCGAGCCGGAGCTTTTGTCAAAAGTGCGCGACCTGGTAAACTTCAACCAGACTGACGCCCGTGGTGTTGTTTTTGCCTCGAACGATCGCAGTATAGTTGCCCGGGCTCACGACGGCCGCTATGGCTGACTCGACATTATTCGGAGGCTGAAGATTCGTGTTCTGAATTTGTGTCTGCTGGCTATCCTTCCAGTTATCGTTAAACGCGAGAGAGTTGCCGTTTCCGTCATACAGTTGGAGCGTGGGATCGCCCAGCGCGCCTGCCACCCCTAACTGAGTCAGGGTAGGACCAAGAGCGCGCACCAGTAGATTGACGGAACCGCTCGATCCGCTAACGACAAATCCACCAATCATGACGTTGCTACCGGTCTGGACTACTCCGCGTGTCGAGATGTTGGACAACTGCGAGGCTGAGAGGACATCGACATCGTAGACTTCGATTAAACCAACACCGGTGGTGCCGTTTTTGCCCGATGCAATGGCGGTATAGGAGCCGGGTTGAAGCGGGAGGAGAATTGCTGACTCACGATCGTCCGGCGGTGCGAGACCGGTTGAGTCGATGGTGGCTTGCTGGCTGTCCTTCCAATTGTCGTTAGAAACGAGGACCGCTCCCGTATGATCATGGAGCTCCAGTACCGAATCCTGCAAGGCGTTCGGGACGCCAAAAATTGAAAGCGTGGGACCGATGGCGCGAATAAGAACCTTCTTCGGAGCCGTTCCCGTGATAATAAAGCCTCCGATGCCGACTTTGCCTCCGGTTTGGATGGGTAGACGAGTAGAGACATTCACCAGCTGTGCGCCGCCGGGCACAGGGGTGATACGAAGAGTAAAATCTTGAGTGGCTACCGGCGAGACGCCGTTGCGCGCAGTGATAGTAAAGGTGTAGGCGAGGTCACTGCCGGTGTCTGGCGTGCCGCTGAGGGTAGCGGTACCGTCGGTGTTATCGACAAATGAAAGCCAGGCAGGCTGCGGACCGTCCAACGTTATGGTCGGAGTAGGGCTGCCGTTGGTAGTAATGGTAAAAGTCCCAGCGGTTCCAACCGTAAATGAAGTCGAGGCATCGCTTGTGATGATCGGTGCCTGCAGGGCCGGCGGCGCATCCTGCACTGTGATCGTGAAGGATTGGCCGGCGTTGGGCGGAGTGCCGTTCGAAGCTGAGATATTAATCGGGTAACTGCCTTCCGAACCAGCCGGCGCGTTCCCGCTGATGGTTGCGGTGCCATCTCCATTGTCAGTGAAAGTAAAATTGGAGGGCAGCGTGCCAGTGAAGCTGAGGGTAGCGGCTGGCACAGGCGGATAGGTCCTGACTGTAAAGCTTGCCAGGGTCCCAACAACGAATGTGGCGTTGTCGGCGCTGGTGATTGCGGGTGGCGGATTGTTTACAAATAACGTGAATGACTGCGTAGCGTCGGGTGCAATCCCATTCGTTGCTGTGACTGTGAGTGAGTAGCTCGCCGGCCCGCCAGCATCGGGTATCCCTAAGAGACTTGCTGTCCCGTCGGTATTGTCAACAAATGTAAGCCAGGCGGGTAACGTTCCGCCCAGGGCGATTGAAGCGGTCGGGGTTCCGGTGGTATGAATCGTGAAGGTACCTTCGGTGCCGACAGTAAAAGTAGTGTTGGGGGCGCTCGTTATCGACGGCGCGTGAGTCACAGGGGCGTTATCCTGGACCATCAGAGTAAAGTCCTGGACTGCGTCAGGGGGCGAGCCGTTGGTGCCGGTGATCGTGAGAAAGTAAATTCCTTGTGTGTTTGCCCCCGGAATCCCAGCCAGCGTAGCCGTACCATCGTTATGAGGGACAAATGTTACTCCAGTCGGCAACGTGCCAGCGCAGCTGAGCGTCGTTTTTGGATGAGTATTTCTCGTCGTAACTGTGAACGAGTTTGCAATGCCGACCACGAAGGTCGCATTGTTGACACTGGTGATGCGTGGGGGGCGAGTAACGGTAACGGTAAAGTTCTGGATGGCATTCGGCAGCACCCCGTTCGATGCAGTGAAGGTGAGCGAGTAGTCACCGACCAAGCCAAGCCCATTGCCCGGCACTCCAGACAGGGTCGCGGTTCCATCGCCGTTGTCGACAAACTTTACTCCGCCGGGCAGATGTCCCGTCATGGTGAGTTTGGGAGTGGGCGCGCCGGAGGTCGTAACGGTGAACTTATCGAGCACCCCCTGTGGAAAGGTGACGCTCGAAGGGCTGGTAAAGGTCGGAGCCGTGTCGGCCAGGACTATGGGAATGGCGGTAAGCAAAATGCTAGCCGGCAGGACCAGCGGGCAGACAACTCGCAGCAGTAATGCAATCCGGAATTTCGTGGGATAATTCATGGGCATGGTAAAACGGGGTTGCCCTACAGCCCGCCTCATGCCAAAGACGCCGAAAAGTTGCAATAGGTATGATCGTTGGGGGCTGATTACATGGTCGGTGGCGTCACGATCGGGCACCTCAAAGCCGATGACGATGTGCCAGCAATCACGTTACTGGCCACGAGATTCGCTGCGTGGATGTCCTCGCAGCATCTTGCAGATGCCGTGCTAAGGAACGGCAGCTAGAGTCGTCGAAAGGTGCGCGATGCCGGCAGGCGCGATGAATGTTTGGCGACCGAACTGCGCGACTGAGAAGGTAGTGCAGGCGATCAGGATTGTATAAAGCAGGATCTCAAATCGGCTGCGTCGTGTTTCCTCCGAGCGGACCAGCAAAGCGTAAGTGGATTCGAATTGTTCCCCGTTAGTAGCGGTTGTGTTCATAATGTTTGTCTGTGAGATGCAGCGACTTGGTTTGTCGGATTCAAATTTTTTGAATCAACGGTGCCGCGCTGATCTTCACTAGATAAACGCCACAGATAACCGCGTTTGTCTGTGCTCGGAGGCGAAGCTGAAGTTCGTCGCCGGGTTGGCTGGAAGCGCGCCTCCCGCCGCTACAGCGGCGTTTTAACCCCGCAGGCGCGAACCGCGCACCAGCCGATCCATGCCTCAAAGGCGCAGAACAATCCAATCAGCATAAAGATCGCGGCCAGCGCGATTGTTTGAGGGATGAGACAGCCACCTGCGAGAAGGAAGATCACTGCCATACCACCGCGCGCGACACGGCCCTTGCTGTCAATGTTTGGCTTCATGGTGATAAGAAGTCGCAAGCATCACCGTATAGCATTGGATCGCACTTGCGGACGAGCGGGTTGACCAACGATGTTCGGAGTGCGGCTGTTGCATCTGAAGGTGTTCACCCGAAGCGCTGGAATTTCTTCCAAAAGTCAGGCCAGCTCATGCGCAGACCATGACAGATAAAGATGTCTGGATGCTGCGTGCTTTCTTCATTGGCGACGGCGTAGCGATTGGAATTGCGCGCGGCAAGCCGGAACGAGTCGAAGTAGTGTTCTACAAAATCGCGATCGAATCCGACCACAATGACTGTTTCCGGCGGTGGATCGCCATACCCGCGCGCCCAAAATGAATTAGTTCCGCTAATTGCCGGTGGTAAGTGATATTGCCCGCCATAGAGATTGATTGCGCCGGCCTCGCCGTAGTTACCGGCAAGAATGCCTAGCGGTGGGCGTTCGTTGTCCAGCAGCGAATCGCGCACCCTGGCAATAGTTTCGACAAGATCCGGCCAGCCGATTTCTTCGGCGAGATCATCATTATTGCGGACGGCAAATTTCCACCAGTTTGAATTGATTGGCGCAATCGGAAGAACGACAGCGGCCGTTATCGCGATGTCAATAGCAAAAGCGAGTGCGACAATGGTTAGGACAACCTGAAACCCTGTCTCACCCCACTTGATGGTGTATTGTTCCAACCACACGGCGCCGCCGGCAAAAAGAACGGAATAAGCCGGCGCGAGATAATATCCACGGCCTTGCAACACAAGGAATAACGTGAAAGGCAATACGTAAAGCCAGCCGAGCGGACGCCACTGCGCGGCTCGAGGCGAAAGAAAATAAAAATACAGACCGGCCAGTGCAAGAAGCAGTCCGAACTGGTTCATCCTAACCTGATCAATGAGAAAATCCTTTGTGCGCCCAATGCGCACATCGCGCGCATGAATGTGCCGGAGGAAATCGAGCGATATGAAATGATGTTGGATCTGCCAAAACAGGTTGGGCAGGAAGATGACCAGCGA
>JBKPQI010000007.1:0-3015 GCA_046733975.1 Verrucomicrobiota bacterium | reverse complement strand
GTGGCGTTGTGTTTGCATAAATAACCGACAGCGGCGCCGGCGAGCAAACCGGCCCGAACCTTTTCCTGCGGGATCGCGCGTTTGGTTTGAGTCAAGCCGTAAACAATTGCCGGCATGACACCCGCCGAGCCTCCGGTCGGAGCGGTGATGACGAGGTGGCCGCGAGCATTTTCTTCCGAAGCCGCTAACGCGCATGCCGACAAGAGCGCCACCGCACGATCTGCTTCGTATTTCTCGTCTTGTGCACGCTGCCAAACGGTTGCTGCTTTTGAGTGCAGCTTGATCGGACCGGGCAGAACGCCTTCTTTTACCGCGAGTCCGGCCTTCACCGTCGCGAGCATCGCCGCCGCAATTTTGTCCAGAAAAGCGTTGATCTGTTCTTCGTTCTTGCCCGAAACAGCTACTTCATTCGCCATCATGACCTGCGGGATGGAGAGATTGTTCTTCTCTGCGTGCTGACGCAGCTCCTTCATTGTGGCGTAGGGATACTTGGGCTGCCCCTTCTTTGGCGGTGTATAGCCTTTCCACTCGTAGAAGCCGCCGCCGGGCGAATAGTATTCCAGCTCATAGACGGGTTTATCTCCACCCATGAGCTGACATGTCATGGTGTTCGGATGGGGAAAGTCTCCCTTCGCCTCGTCATAGATAATATTTGCCAATGATAAATTGAAGGTTTTGTCCCCAAGTTTTACCGGATAAGATTGATCCGGCTTCTCTTTCATCTCATCCAAAAATAATGGATCGACAGTTGCCGGTTCCTTGCCTAATAATCCTGCCAGAGCGGCCCGTTCCGTGCCGTGACCTTTACCGGTGGCGCTTAAGCTTCCATAAAGATGAACTTTTAGCCCGGTGGCCTGTTTCAACTGATCAGCCGGCAGCTTCGTACAACGTTGATAGAAGTCGTAGGTGATGCGCATGGGCCCGATGGTGTGTGAGCTGGATGGGCCAGGGCCGACCTTATAAAATTCCTCGATCACGGTCATCACTGGGCCCTTGGATCGTTTCACCACGTCCAGTTCTTCCGACATGGAAGTGGAGTCGACGGGAGGCAGAGGCGACTTGTCCGCCGCTTCTTTAGCCGCCTGCGCGGCCCGCGCTTCCGTAGTCCAAACCCTTCCGGTCATCACTGCAGCCGCGCCAATAACAGCGTTGCGGATGATAAAAGCTCGGCGATCGATATTTTCGGGGAGATTTGTTTCCGCCGATAATTGCGGGAACAAGTTGTCATTGTTGGATAAGTCTGTTTTATTCATGATCGTAATTAGCTTCTGTAGTTCAGTTCTCGTTAGGTAAAGTGCTAGCTGCTCTGGTAACCCTCGCTTTGAATTCCATCGATGTAACCCTGCGCCCCCGTCTTCACGTTGGCGGCATTCCCTTCATCGGTGTCGATGTGCATGGCGAGTTTGAAACTCGAATCCACCCGCACCAGCACATCTCCAAAAATTAGCTCCCGGTCGCCCGCGATTCGGACGCGGACGAAAGATTTGTCGCGCACTCCATACCGGAGCGCGTCTTCGGGGTTCATGTGAATATGGCGCAACGCGCAAATCACTCCGCGGTCGATTTGGACGCTTCCGCTCGCACTTTCCAATGTGCAACCGGGCGTGTCCGCGATATCGCCGCTTTCGCGTATCGGAGGATGAATGCCGAGCTTGAATTGCTCGGTCATGGCAATTTCTACCTGGCTGTATTTGCGTGCCGGGCCGAGGATACGGACACGCTCAATCCGCCCTTTGGGTCCAACAATCGTTAGCTGTTCCTTGCAGGCATACTGCCCCGGCTGGGAAAGGTCGGCATGCTTGGTCAGTTGATGTCCTTTGCCGAACAACGCCTCCACGTGTTCCTGGGTCAGATGAATGTGATGGGCCGAAATCTCGACCAGAAACGGATCCTGCTTCTGCGCCTCCAGCACGCGCGTGATGTAGGAACGACTGAGAGTGCGCAAAGCTTCGCGCGCCATCATTCGCTCTTCATCAGCCGGTATCACCAGCACCGTTACTCTCGAGTCGTCGGCGGAAATTCGGCAGACAGTGTCTGAACCACAAGCCTCGTCGTTGCGCTGGTCATCGAGCTTGACTCCCATGCAATCCAAACCCTGCAGGGCGAGCGCGCGAACGACCGAGCTGCCCTGCCCAATTCCACCAGTAAACACAATCGCATCCAGACCCCCGAGAGATGCCACGTAAGCGCCCATATATTTCCGGACGCGATAACAAAACGCTTTCAGTGCCAGCAACGCGCGACGATTTCCGTCGTCCGCCCCTTTCAAAATTTCGCGCATGTCGCTGGAAATCCCGGACAGACCGAGCAAGCCGCTCTTTTTGTTAAGCAGCTCGTCAATCTGCGGTACAGTTAGCTTCTCGTTGCGTTCCAGAAAAGCGATCACACCGGGATCAAGATCGCCGCAGCGCGTGCCCATGATTAAACCTTCCAGCGGAGTAAATCCCATGCTCGTATCCACCGAACGGCCGTGATCGATTGCGCAAACCGACGAACCGTTGCCGAGATGACAACTCACTAGTCGGAGTTCGTTCGGTCGCCGTTCCAGGAATTGCGCGCTCCGAAGCGCGACATAATGATGGGAACTGCCGTGAAAACCATAGCGGCGAACGGCTTTTTTCTCGTAAAGCTCATATGGCAATCCGTAGAGATAAGCTTCCGCCGGTAAGGTATGATGAAAGGCGGTATCAAAGACGGCGACATGCGGCACAGCCGGAAAAAGCCGGCGCATCTCTTTAATGCCGGCCAGCATCACTGGATTATGTAAAGGCGCCAGCGGCGTTAATGCTTCCATTTGGGAAAGGATCTCATCCGTAATCAGTGTTCCTTCCGTGAATTTTTCACCGCCATGCACCACTCGATGAGCGATCACGCTGACCTCGCCCGCCCCGCCAATGACACCGGTCTCTTTGGCCGTGAGCTCCGACGTCATGGTTTTGAAAGCAGCTTCGAAATCGCCTTTGGGCAGTTCGCGTTTCAGCGTCCCTTTCGGTCCATGGTAAACGGCCCGTGTAC
>JBKPQI010000006.1:0-12928 GCA_046733975.1 Verrucomicrobiota bacterium | reverse complement strand
TTTGCCGGAAAATCCATGGAGCACTCATGGCCGCGCGGCCGATCATCGCGCCCGCGATTTTTGTTTCAGCGCGCCGGCGCACCACTTCTTCAGCGGAAAACAAATCCCCATTTCCGATAACCGGAACGCTGACCGCTTCGGCCACTTCGCCAATCACGCGCCAGTCTGCTTCACCGGAATAGCCTTGGGCGCGGGTGCGACCATGCACGGCCAGAGCGGCGATGCCTGACTCCTGCAAAAGGTCTGCGACGCGCACCGCGTTGATGGAATCGGCATCCCAGCCAATTCGAATTTTCGCCGTCACAGGTAATGGCGCGACGGCATGCACCACCGCTTTGGCGACATTGGTAAGCGTCGGGCAATCTTTCAGGAGAGCGGAGCCGCCATTTTTTGCGACGACCTTGTTAACGGGACAGCCAAAGTTCAGATCGATAAAATCCGGAGCAACCCAATCGACGACCTGTTTGGCCGCCTGCGCCATGTGGGCTGGGTCAGCACCGAAAAGCTGCACCCCAACCGGTCGCTCGCATTCCTCGAAATCGAGATATTCGCGCGTGCGCTCATTGCGGCGAAACACGCCTTCAGCCGAAACGAATTCAGTGACGAGGACGTCCGCGCCGTAGCCTTTGCAGATTTGGCGAAAAATCTTGTCGGTTACGCCTGCCATCGGCGCGAGGTAGAGCGGGAAAGCGTTAGTGAACCACGGGAGTCTGGGAGACATCGTCATATTTTCTCACAAAAGTCGCCGATAAAAATGGCGAAATCCGAATGACCAGCGTTGGCGGTAGGCGAATCAACGAAGGAATGGCGATACAGAAGCGGTCATCCCGAGCGAAAGTCGACGGATCCCGTTGCGAAAGCGTTAAGGTAACGCCGCGGGATCCTTCGACTCCGTTCCGCTGTGCTCAGGATGACGAGCTTTGGCTTGCGTTCGTCATTGTTTCGGGCTTCAGATTTCGGATCTCGTGATTTCGGCTGTCCCCGCGCAGCAGCGCCGCCACCTCGTTCTGCACGCGTTCGAGCTCGCTCAGACGCAATTGTGGATCGCGCACGATGAACACATCGCCGTTTTCCCGATGCTCGTAGATGAGCAGCCGATCACCATTCGCAATTTCGGTGCGCACTTGTTTGAGCATACGTTTGCGTTCGAGCATCACGGCTAAAACGAAGCAGGCATTTGCCGGAGGTGCTGGTTCCGTGATCAGACGGCGGAAAAGCTGCTCGGCATTTTCTTTCGGCAACGCTTCGGGAGGAGGCGGCGGTGCCGGTTCGAACTTCGTTTTCCAAAAAGAAAACGGCTGGATGTTTTCATTGCGATTACGCCACGCTTCTTCGCTCAAATCCTCACGCCGGAAACCCTCGCCTTCGCGATAGAGCAAGGTGTAAAAGGTTTCTCCGGCCGCGAACGGTCGATGGGTCGCGTTGCAGATCTCGGAGCGCTGCTTGATCGGCCACTCGGTCGCCAACGGATTAATCATCGCGCAAGTATACGGCGCGGCAGGAGCCAGCGAAAGTCGGAAGGATCGCGATTGGAGGAGCGCAGTTGCAGCAAATAAAGTCCGATCATTCCAAAAACGATGGCCGGCGCCCAACCGGCAATCCAGGGGGGAACGCGGTCACCTTCGCCGAGGGCCAGGAAAAAATGCGTGGAAAAGTTCAAGGCGAACACCAGCAGAATAGCAGTGGCCACGCTGGTAAGAACACCCCGGCGTGAAAAGCCGACGCCGAGCGGTGCGGCGATCAGAGTGACGACAAGGCAGGTCCAGGGCAGCGCAATCCGGTAATGATAATGTGTCCGGAAAGGGGCGAGCAGTGTTTGCGGAAAATCGGAGTTGTAATTCAAGTAGTCGCGCAATTCCGGAAGACTCATCAGTTCCGCCCGCATGTTGGCGCTGCGCAGGCGATAGGGTGTCTCGGTCCAATGCCGGATGACCACGCTCGGCTCCATCGACTCGGAAGTGATGTTACCAGCGGCATCGTAGTGCACGATTTTCGCCTGCAAGAGCGTCCAGCTATTGTCCTGCGCATTGAATTCCGCGCGCTCGGCCATAAAAGCCACCGTCACGTGATCAGATGAATCCTGTTGCAGCACTTCGATGTTGTCGAAGACGCTGGATTTCGGGCGGAAACGCTGAATAAACCAGGTGCGCGAATCGCGCCGGTTCCGGAAAATCTGTCCTTCGCCGTTACTGGTGACCTTATCTTCAGCGAGGAAAAGTTTCCGCGCCATTTCCGCGTGGGGCGCGACGGAATAATTTAAGGCGAGGCAGGCGCCGGTCGTCAGAACACCGAGCAAGAATAGCGGCGCAAGAACGCGAATGAGACTGGCCCCGGCAGTGAGCATCGAGACGATTTCATTCGCCCGCGACATGCGACCGAGCACGAATAGCAGCGCCAGCAAAAGGGCTACGGGCAGGAGAATGACCAAAATCTGCGGGACCTGGGTCAAATAGAATTCCAACACGCGCCCGAAAGTAAAGTGCAGATCGAGGAAGGTGGAAATGCTGTCGCTGACATCGAAGATCAGCCAGATCGCAATGAAGCCGACGATGCAGTAGATATACGCCTGCAGGAAGTTGCGGGTGATATATCGATCAAATAAGTTCATTACGATCCCGCTGAAAATTGGAGTGAGGACGCGGTGGCGGCAAGTTTTGGAACATAGGCCTGTGCGCCGAGCGGACATACTATCCGCTCTTCTGTTTGCGTTACAGCGAAGTCGAACTCCGCTGGGCGCACAGACCTGGTGGTCTATGTTCGATCACTGCTTATCGGCTTTCCGAATCAACTGAGATCAGGTTAAGTTCCAAGGTACCCGATGATTGCATTACGCGACTCCATTGGCTCGGATTTCATTGAAAGAACCGAAGCGCTCTTCTCGCCGAACGGACTGCTGAGTAAGGCGAAGAATTTCGAAACACGGCCGCAGCAGGCGCAAATGGCCGCGTCCGTAGCGCGCGCGCTGGAAGAAGAGCGCCATCTGGTAGTGGAAGCCGGCACCGGTGTTGGAAAATCGCTGGCCTACCTCGCTCCCGCGGTCCGGTTCGCGATTGAGCGCAAAAAGAAGGCAATCATATCGACTCACACCATCAATCTGCAGGAGCAACTTCTCTACAAAGACATTCCGATTCTGCAAAAAGTTCTGCCGGAGACTTTTGAAGCGGCGCTGATCAAAGGCCGGCAAAATTATGTGTGTCCGCGCCGGCTTTTGCGCGCGCGCGAGCAGCAGAACGATCTCTTTACCGGCCCGGAACAGAACGAACTGGAAGAGATCGTGGCCTGGGCGACGCAAACCCGGGATGGGACGCTGAGCGATTTGTCATTCGAGCCGAACACGAAGATTTGGGCGCAGGTTTGTAGCGAAGCTCACATCTGCACGCGGAAAGTTTGCGGGCAGAGCGACCGTTGTTTTTATCAAAGGGCCCGCCGGAAATTCGAGACTGCGCCCGTGGTGGTGATTAACCACACGCTGCTCTTCATGCTATTGGCCGCCATGGAGACGCGACGGGAGGAGGAGGCGGGGTTTCTTTTCGCCAACGATTTTCTGATTCTGGATGAGGCGCACACGGTCGAACATATCGCTTCGCGCCAGATCGGAATCGGCGTTTCGCAGTATGGTGTGCGCGCCGCGGTGCAGCGCCTTTACAACGCGCGCACGAAAAAAGGATTGTTTACTGTGACGCGCGATGCTGAAGGCGTGCGGCTGGCCGCCGAAACAGTCGATCAAATCGACGGATTTTTCGAAAGCATTGCTGCGCGCTGCGATTTCCGCAAAGGACCGGAGTTTCGTGTCCGCCAGCCGGAGATTGTTGCGGATAAAATCAGTGGGCGTCTGCTAGGGCTGCAGAGTCGCGTTTCCGAAGTGGCGAAAAGGCAGGACGATGACATGTTGAAATCGGAGCTGCAGGACCTCGGCCGTCGTTTGACCGAGGCGCGTCTCGGCCTCGCAGCTTTTCTCGAACAATCCGCGGACGGTCACGTTTACTGGGTAGAGAAGACAGGAAAAATCGGGCACCTCCTGACTGTGAATGCAGCCCCGGTCAATATCGCGCCGGTGCTGCGCCAGATGCTGTTCCGGGACGGCAACAGCTGCATCATGACCAGCGCGACGCTCGGAGTAGGACGAAAAGATCTCGCCTATTTTCGTAATCGCGTGGGCGCCGACGAAGCCGAGCCGCTTCAGCTCGGCAGCCCGTTCAATTTCAATCGGCAGATGAAAATGTTTGTCGTGCGCAAAATGCCGGACCCGCGCGACACGGCATATGAAGAAGCGTTGGAGCACTGGATTCAACATTTCGTCAGAGAAACCGGTGGTCACGCCTTTGTTTTGTTCACGAACTATCGCGTGATGCAGCAGTTGGCGGGACGAATGGAAAATTTCTGCGCGGAACACGGTTTGAACCTCCTGTTGCAAGGCGGTGGCATGCCGCGGACGAAATTATTGGAGAAATTTAAGACCACGCCGCGAAGTGTACTTTTCGGCACCGACAGTTTCTGGAGCGGGGTCGATGTGCCGGGAGACGCGCTGCGCAATGTGATCATCACGCGCCTGCCGTTCGCGGTGCCGGATCATCCTTTGATTGAAGCAAAATTGGAAAGGATCGAAGCGGAAGGAGGCGACGCCTTCAGCGAATACTCGCTGCCTGAAGCGATTCTCAAATTGCGTCAAGGGGTAGGCCGCCTCATCCGTACGAAAAGCGATCACGGCATCATCGTCATTCTCGATAATCGAATTGTGACGAAACCATACGGCCGCGCCTTCATGAGCGCCCTGCCCAAATGCCCCGTGGAGATCGTTTAGCCGGGTGAAGAGCTGCGGTACTGGTGGCGGTGACGGTCTTCGCCGGCCGGTCCGCACCTCGCCCCCCGGTTGTTAGGTCGGCTATTCGTGCCAGCGTTGCACGACCGGGGAAGAATCCTTCGGGCGAGGTTAAAGCCGCCGGAAGAAACGAGACAGGGTCACGCTCCATTGCGTGTTACCTGAGCGGAGCGAAGCGGAGTCGAAGGATCCAAGTGCGTTATCTTACAGCTGACGCGGCGGAATCCCTGGGTCCGGCGGACTGGCGTTTGCGCTCGGGATTGACGGGTGTTTATGTTCTCTTGAACATAAACTGAAGGCACCTTAAAATGAGCATATGAATGCGGCTGTTTTGTCGGATGCGCCGGGGGCTTTGGCGCTAGATCCGCCCAAACAAATCGAGCGGCCGAAGGAAACAGAACGCATTCTCTCGATTTTGCATCAATGGGGAATTCATACCCTTGGTCAACTCGCCGCCTTGTCGCGCGATGAAGTGGCGGCTCGGCTGGGGACGCACGCCGTCGAACTTTGGGAACGCGCCAATGGCCGGGCAGAACGAATTTTGAAACTGGTTTCGCCGCCCGAATCGTTCATCGAAAGTTTTGAGTTCGAAAACGAGATCGAAACCATCGAGCCGTTGCTCTTCATCCTGCGCAGATTTTTGCAGCAACTGGCCACCCGGTTAAATGCAATCTATCTCGTCGCCAAAGAACTGCGACTGCGCCTCAGCTTTGCCGATTCGCCACAGGATGAAATCACCGGGGCGAAGAAATCGCACCACTATGAACGCGTATTCAAAATTCCGCAGCCGACCAATAATGAAGACATCCTTTTCCGGATGCTGCACACTCATCTGGAAAATTTTACTTCGAAGCATCCAATCGTAGCGGTTGAATTGGAAGCGCAGCCGTCGCGTTCCGTGCGGCAGCAGTTCGGACTGTTCGAAACTGCGTTGCGCGATCCGATGCAATTACACGAGACCTTGGCACGGCTTGTTGGATTGCTGGGCGCGGATCGTGTCGGCACCCCGGTGCCGGAGGAAACGCATCGACCTGATGCATTCCGGATGAACCCTTTTGTTTGGGAGTTTCGTCATCCCGAGCGAAGTCGAGGGATTCCGTCGCGAAGTCTTAAAGGTAACATCTCGGGATCCCTCGGTCCGAGCCGGACTGGCGTTTGCGCTTGGGATGACGGCGGTGGGGGCATTCCTCTTCGCCGTTTTCGAAAACGAACGAAGGCAACGGTGTTGCTGGAAAATAATCGGCCTGCTCATGTCCGCGCGACGGAGATGCGAGTTGGGACGATTGACGGCACGATGGTGGCACACGACGGGCCATTTCCGCTTTCCGGCAATTGGTGGGACGAGCAGGCGTGGGCGCGAGTGGAATGGGACGTCGAACTCGAGAATGGCGTTATCGCGCGGTGTCATTGCGATGACGAGGGGTGGGCGATCGATGGGATTTATGACTGAGCATCAACATCCCCTCATCCTCGAGCGGAGCGAAGCGGAGCCGAAGGATGCCGACATGTTACCTTTAAGATTCGGCAACGGGATCCCTCGACTTCGCTCGGCATGACGGGAAGTAAGGATGCCTTATATCGAACTGCACGCCTGTAGCGCCTTCAGTTTTTTTCGCGGCGGATCGTTGCCGGAGCAATTGGCAGAAGTCGCGGCTGAATTGGAACTGCCAGCGATGGCGCTGCTTGATCGCAATGGCGTCTATGGTGCACAACGATTTTCGATGTCGGCACGGGAGCAAAAAGTGCGGCCAATCGTCGGCGCCGAATTGACGATGGAAGATGGCAGTCTGCTGGCGGTCCTGGTAGCGAGCCGTCTCGGCTACGCCAACTTATGTTCGCTCCTGACGCAGGCGCATCTGCGCAGCAGTGTGAAAGGAGAATGCGCGGTGAAATGGGAGGAGCTGCCGGAGTTTGCGCAAGGACTGGTGGTGCTGCTGGGAAACGCGTCGCAGCATCCCTCAGCAACCGCTGGTCATCTCGAGCGCAGTCGAGGGATCCCGTCTCGGAATCTTAAAGGTAACATCACGGGAGTCCGAGCCGGACCGGCGGTTCTCGACTCCGCTCCGGATGACGGTGCAATGGTTGTTGAGAAGCTCATCAACGCCTTCGGGCGCGAAAATGTCTATGTCGAAATTCAGCGTCATTTTTTGCGCGGGGAAGACCGGGTAAATCGTGCGCTCATTGATCTGGCTTCGAAATTCCGCCTGGCCGTCATCGCGACTAACGGGGTACAGTACGCGAAACCGTACGGGCGTCAGGTGCTGGATGTTTTTACCTGCATCCGCGAACACACGCATCTCGATCTCGCAGGCAAACTTTTGTCGCAAAATGCCGAGCGTCATTTGAAGAGCGACGCGGAGATGCGCGCCATCTTTCGCGATTTACCGGACGCAATTACGAACACCGAACGGCTGGCGGATCGTTTGCAGTTTTCTCTCGAAAACATCGGTTACGAATTTCCGGAATATCTGGTGCCGGACGGGCACACCATGAATTCGTTTCTGCGCACCATGGTACTATTTGGCGCGCAACAGCGTTATGAGTCGATCAGCAAAAAAGTAAAACGTCAGCTGGAAGAAGAACTCGCCCTTATCACGCGGCTCGGGTTCGCCGGATATTTTCTGATTGTCTGGGACATCATTAATTTTTGCCGGGAAAACAACATCATGGTCCAGGGCCGCGGCAGTGCAGCCAATAGCGCGGTTTGTTTTTGTCTCGGGATCACGCCGGTCGATCCGGTGAGCAATCATCTCGTTTTCGAACGGTTTCTGAACGAGAGCCGGAAAGGGTGGCCGGATATTGATCTCGATTTACCGAGTGGCGATCGCCGGGAGCGGGTCATCCAGGAAATTTACCGGCGTTACGGCAAACATGGCGCCGCCATGACGGCAAATGTCATTACCTATCGCGGACGAAGTGCGGCGCGAGAGATCGGAAAAGCGCTCAATTTTTCACCGAACACGCTCGATCGTTTTTCACACTTGTTCGCAAGTGGCGATTTTCCGCACACTCTCGAACTCGAAGCGCAAATCGAGCAGGCCGGTCTGCCTAAGGCGCATCCGCGCATGCCGGCGTTTGTCGGTTTGTATCACGCCATTTACGGACTGCCGCGCCATCTCGGCCAGCACTCCGGCGGAATGATTATTTGCCAGAACAAACTCAGTTCGTTCGTGCCGCTGGAAAACGCCTCCATGCCCGGGCGAGTGGTGGCGCAATGGGATAAGGACGATTGCGAAGATCTCGGCATCGTAAAGGTCGATCTGCTTGGGCTTGGAATGATGTCAGTCATGCAGGATGCGTTTGAGCTTTGTCGGGAACGGGGCCGGCCACTTGATCTGGCACACATTCCGAAAGACGACACCAAGACTTTCGAGATGATGCAAAGCGCCGATACCATCGGCGTTTTTCAAATCGAAAGTCGCGCGCAGATGGCAACCTTGCCGCGGCTAAAGCCGAAATGTTTTTACGATGTCGTGATTGAAGTCGCAATCATTCGACCGGGGCCGATCCAGGGCGATATGGTGCATCCGTATCTGGCGCGGCGCGCAGGAAAAGAATCGGTCACTTATTTTGATAAGCGATTAAAACCGGTGCTGGAGCGTACCCTCGGCGTCCCGTTGTTTCAGGAACAGATGCTGAAGATTGCGATGATCATGGCCAATTTTTCCGGCGATGAAGCAGAAGAATTACGGCGCGCGCTCAGTTTTCATCGCTCGGAAGAGCGGATGAATCGCGTGAGTGTGAAATTGCGTCAGGCGATGGCGCGCAATCACGTCGCGCCCGACGTGATCGAGAAAGTCTTGCATTCCATCACTTCCTTTGCGCTGTATGGATTTCCGGAATCGCATGCCATTAGCTTTGCCATTCTGGCTTACGGCAGCGCCTATTTGAAGGCGCATCGTCCAGCGGAATTTTATGCGAGTCTGATTAACAACCAGCCGATGGGTTTTTATACGCCGGCAACGATTGTGAAAGATGCGCGGCGTCACGGCGTGAAAGTGAAGCCGGTTTGCGTGGTGCAGTCGGAATGGAATTGCACGGTCATAGCCGATGACACCGTTCGACTGGGATTTTGTGTGGTGAATGGACTGCAACGTGAACATGCCGATGATTTTTTACGGGAACGGAACGAGCGCCCATTTGCGTCGCTGGCCGATTTTCGGAAACGTGCGCTCCTAACGAAAGACGAATTGCGGCGGCTGGCGAATTTGGGGGCGTTGAATTGTTTTGCGGAACATCGGCGCGCGGCGATGTGGAAGGTAGAAGAAACACCGCATGACGATTTGCTGGCAGAACACGGTCATCCCGAGCGAAGTCGAGGGATCCCGCGAAGTTACCTTAAAGCTTCCGCATCGACATCCCTCGACTTCGCTCGGGATGACGGGCAGAAGGATGAGTCCCCACTCACGCCGATGACCTTACCCGAGCGCGTTCAGGCCGATTACGAAGTGATGGATCTCACGACCGGACCACATCCGATGAAATTGGTGCGCGAACAATTGCCAGAGATGTGGCGGGCGATTGATCTGGCGCAGGCGAAACATGGTTCGACCATTCGCATTGCCGGAAATGTTATTTGCCGCCAACGACCCGGCACCGCGAAAGGCTTCGTCTTTATCAGCCTGGAAGATGAAACGGGAGTGTCGAACGCGATTGTGACACCGGATTTATTCGAGCAAAGTCGATTGCTCATTACAGAAGAACCATTTCTTGCCATCGAAGGGGAAGTGCAAAACACCGATAACGTTGTTCTAATCAAAGCACAGAAAATTTTTCCGCTGATCAGAGATGGTTTAGTTGGTAGCGAGTCGCACGATTTTCGGTGAAGCAACTCGTCATCCCGAGCGCCGCCGAGGAATCCCCTTGTGGAAGCTTTAAGGTAGCGTCGCGGGATGCCTCGACTTCGCTCGGGATGGCGGAAAGCGCATGAGCTTGGGCGAGGTCCCTCGCTCCGCTCGGAATGATAGACAAAGTGCAGCGCGAATAGTTATTCCCCAGCGTGGCGTTTTGCCGTTGGTTTTGGTGCGGTGATTTCCTGCGCGGGTTCGTTGCCGATCCAATCCGTGTGGAAAACGCCTGGCTTATCGACCCGCTCATAGGTGTGAGCGCCAAAGAAGTCACGCTGGGCTTGGAGCAAATTCGCCGGCAACCGAGCGGAACGATAGCTATCGAAATAGGCAAGAGAGGCGCTGAAAGCGGGAGCGGCCACGCCAAAGTTGATCGCAGTCGAAACGGCAACGCGCCAGTTGTGCTGTGTCCTCGCAATAATATCCGTGAAATATTGATCCAGCAGCAAATTGTGCAGTTTCGGATCGCGCGCGTAAGCCTCGGTGATGCGGTTGAGGAATTTGGCGCGAATGATGCAGCCGCCACGCCAGATGGTCGCAATGTCGCCAAAATTCAAATCCCAATTGTAAGCATGGCTGGCGGCACCCAGTAACTCCATGCCCTGGGCATACGAAACAATTTTCGACGCATAGAGTGCGTCGTGTACCGCCTGAATAAGGTCGTCGCGGTTCCCCTCGAATTTTGGCAACTCGGGTTGCGGCAAAATTTTCGACGAAGCTACGCGCTCCTCTTTACGAGACGAAATAACTCGCGCTTCCACGGCGGCGTTGATCGTGGATATGACGACGGACTGCGTCAGGGCCGATTGCAGCGTCCAGAGTCCGGTCCCTTTTTGGCCGGCCTTGTCGAGAATAATATCGACCATCGGTTTGCCAGTCTCGGGATCTTTTTTCCGGAAAATCTCCGCGGTAATTTCAATGAGATAGCTTTCCAGCGCCCCACGATTCCACTGCGTGAAAATGTCGGCGAGATCGTCGGCTTCGAGCCCGAGGACATTCTTGAGAATGGCATAGGCTTCGCAGATCAACTGCATGTCTCCGTACTCAATGCCATTGTGCACCATCTTGACGTAATGCCCGGCACCGTCCGGTCCCATGTACCGACAACACGGTTCACCGTCGACCTGTGCCGCAATCTTCCGGAAAATGGGTGCGATTAGTTCGTAAGATTCACGCGAGCCGCCAGGCATCAGCGACGGACCTTTCAGCGCGCCTTCTTCGCCGCCGGAAACGCCACAGCCAACGTAATGAATTCCCTTTGCCTCGAGATCGCGAAAGCGGCGTTGAGTATCGGTAAAAAGTGAGTTTCCGCCATCGATGAGCACATCGCCTTTCTCGAGAAACGGTTCGACTTCACCGATTACCTGATCGACCGGTTTACCAGCTTTGATCATCATCATCACTTTGCGCGGACGTTTCAGGGCGCCAAACAGCTCCCCAATCGTTGCTGTCGGCGTGATGCTCTTTCCTTTAGCGCGAGTGGCCGCAAATTTTTCGGTAACCGCGGTTGTGCGATTGAAAACGGCAACATCGAATCCTTTTGATTCCATGTTCAGGACGAGATTTTCGCCCATGACCGCGAGGCCGATCAGGCCAATATCTGATTGCATCATATGATTTTGGGAGTTGGTTTTGAGGTCGGTTAGATCTCGAAGCAAACTCACTAAACTGGTAGCGGCAGCGAATGGCAAATTGCGATTGTGATGTAGCGTTAGTAGTCGGCGCGCTCGACGTTGCCGCGGCAGAGAATATTTCCGGCGCGGGCGCAATTGTTCATTTCTTGGGAGATGTTCGTCCGCTCGAAAACGGCCGGCGCATCGACGGCATTGAATACGAGGCGCATCAGGAAATGGCCGAGCATCAGTTGCGAAAAATTGCGGAAGAAGCAGCGGACCGGTTCGGCTTGCTGGCCATTCGTTTGCATCATCGTATCGGTTTTGTGGCAGTGGGCGAAACTTCATTGTTTTTGCGAGTGGCGGCAGCGCACCGCGGTCCGGCGTTCGAGGCCAGCCGCTGGATGGTGGACGAGCTGAAGAAGCGCGTTCCGATTTGGAAGTCGATCACAGTAGGAGCAGAAGAGGCGAGGGAGAAAGCGCTACTGGCATGAACTGGGCGAATCGTCTCACGCTCAGCCGCCTTGCTTTGACGGTTTTATTTGTCGTGGCCCTGAGTTCGCCGTGGCGCTACGCCCATACCACGGCCCTGGTGACGTTTCTGGTGGCGGGCATTACCGATTTTTTCGATGGCGAGATCGCGCGCCGGTATCAAACCGTAACAAACTTTGGCAAATTGATGGATCCGCTGGTCGATAAAATCATGATCGCGGCTGCCTTCATTTCACTGGTGCCATTGCGCGCGATTCCGGCTTGGGCGGCGACGGTGGTGGTCGGTCGTGATTTCTTGATTACGGGGTTGCGTTTGATGGCGAGCGCCAAAGGCCAGGTACTTTCGGCAGAACGGCTCGGGAAGCATAAGACTTCCTGGCAAATCATTACCGTACTGTTCTTCCTGACCTTACTGACCATCGCGGAGTGGAGCAGAAGCAGCCCGACTACTGAATGGTGGCAGCGCGCGTGGAATGAAGCCGGCGCAGCACTGGTGTGGCTAACAGTGGCGCTGACCCTATATTCTGGGCTCGGCTACGCCTGGAGGCACCGGATCATCATCGGGTCAGACGTTTAGCCTCGCTCAACGCGACGACGCTAGAGTTTCCATTACCGACCGGGACAAATCTCTGCTGCTCCGTATCCGTCCGAGCTTTAGAATGTATAGGTCAGACCAGCGAAGTAGCGATTTCGAGTGTAGCTGAGCAGCTGCGAGGAAATTGCTGCGCTGGAACCTCGATCCAATTCGATATGAGTGTAACCGGCATTAACCGCCAGAGATGGCGTGATGGCATACCGAACTCCTGGGGATACGTCAAAAATGTTATCGCTCCCCTTATTCGCTCCGTTCGAGCCTCCAGCCACCGTCCCATGCTGGTAACTAACACTGACATTGGCGGAGATCCGCGGGGTCACTCGGTAATTCAGGAGCAGATTTGTGCGAAACGTTTCGCGCCCTGAGCCTTCCCCCGTCCCAGATTCTTCGATCGAGTAGCGATTTGTCCAAATTAAATAAGTCCCCGGTTCCGATCTAGCTCGCGCCGATTCTAACGAATAATGAAGTCCAGCCTCAATGTAAGGTGAAGTCTGCCCGGAGCGAAGTTGCAGGCCTCCTCGAAATATGCCGCTCAGGTGGGGTCCAAACGTCTGGTCTACTC
>JBKPQI010000005.1:0-6893 GCA_046733975.1 Verrucomicrobiota bacterium | reverse complement strand
TATGACACTTCTCGCCGATCCAGGCCGGTCCCTTTATCACAGCTCCTTGTTCCACGATGGTGCCGCTGCCGATAAAAACAGCATTGCTGATGAACGGTTTTCCCATCAGTTGCCCGAGCACGGCGGGCTTCAGACGAAATTGCAAATAACTCGCGATTTGTTTGAGCGCGTCCCAAATGAAACGCTGGTTCTCGAACAGCTTGGCGTGCGTGGTGTGCTCGAGTGCTATGAACTCGGCAGACGCGAATTTTTCTTCAAGGCTCAGGGCCGGCACGTCGGGTAACTTTTTGTCCGTCTTTGGTATCCCGCACCTCCCACCCGCGGGCGTTTAATTCCCCCCGTAATTCATCACTTTTTTGCCAGTTCCTGGCAAGTCTGGCAAGACGTCTTGCTTCTGCCAGCTCTTTAATTTCGGACGGCAACGCGACGACGTCGACCGGATCGAGCGCGAGCACGCGATTGACGTCCTCCCACCATTGCAGCCACGCCTTCGCCGCACCTGCGCCGAGTTCGTTCGCATCCATCGCGCGATTGGTGTCACGAATGGACTCGAACAAAACGCCGAGCGCGCCGGAAATGTTCAGGTCGTCGTCGAGCGCCGACGCAAAAGCGTCATTCGGCAACGGACCTTCGCGTCCAGGCGGCGATGTCGTGATCTCGCCCAGACGTTGCAACCATTCATCAATTCGGGTTAAAGCCTGCCGCGATTCGTCCATTCCTTCGAAAGTGAAATTCAATTGCGCGCGATAATGCACACGCAGCAGCGCGTAACGCACTTCGCGCCCAGTGTATCCTTTGGCAATGACATCGCGCAGCGTATAAAAATTGCCGAGCGATTTCGACATCTTCTGGTTGTCGACCAGCAGGTGGGCGCAATGCATCCAGTAGCGCACAAATTTTTTCCCGGTCACGCCTTCGCTCTGCGCAATTTCCGCTTCGTGATGCGGAAAGATGTTGTCGACCCCACCGCAGTGAATGTCAATCTGATCGCCCAGCAATGCCGTTGACATGGCGCTGCATTCAATATGCCAACCCGGCCTGCCGCGTCCCCAGGGCGAATCCCACGAAACTTCGCCGTCCTCTTCATCCCATGCTTTCCAAAGCGCGAAGTCACCGATGTTCTCCTTCTCGTACTCGTCACTCCGGACACGTCCCGTCGGCCGCAACTCTTCCAAATTCAGATGCGCAAGCTTTCCGTATCCCGGAAATTTATTGATCCGAAAATAAACCGACTTGTCCTCTGCCTGATATGCCAGGTCGCGTTTCATCAACTCGGCGATCATCTCGATCATGCGCGTGAGATAACGCGACTCGGTCGCGCCAGGATATTCATTGGCCCGTTTGATTCGCAAAGTCTCGAGATCTTCAAAAAATCCCCGCTTGAACGGCTCGGTGAAATCGTTTAGCGAAATTTTCGCTTCCCGGGCCCCGCGGATGGTTTTGTCATCGACGTCGGTGATGTTCATCACCCGGTGCACATTGAACCCGCGCGTTTCCAGGTGTCGCTGCAGCAGATCCTCAAAAATGTAGGCGCGAAAATTTCCGATATGCGCGCGGCTGTAAACCGTCGGTCCGCAGGTATAGATCGACACATTGGGCGGATCGCGCGGCTCGAACTCCTCCAGCGCGCGGGCGTAGGTGTTAAAAAACTTTAGCATATCGACAACTCGTCATCCCGAGCGAAGTCAACCGATCCCGCGGAAGCTACCTGTAAGATTTCGCAGCGGGATCTCTCGGTCCGAGCCGGACTGGCGTTTTCGCTTCGGTTCGCTCGGGATGAAGTTCATTGGATTTCGACGCTCGCTACCGCCATCGCGCTCATCCCTTCGCCACGTCCGATTGCGCCGAGTCCTTCGTTTGTCGTCGCCTTGATACTGATCGCCTCTGCTTTGACACCGAGAGCGGCTCCGATCTTTTCCTGCATTGCCCCCGTATGCGGCGAAATTTTCGGTGCTTCCGCCAGAACAGTTGCGTCAACATTGACCACCCGCGCGTTTTTTTGCGCGGCGATGGTCGCGACGTGCCGTAAAATTTCCATGCTGCTGATTCCGCGAATCGCTTCGTTCGTATTCGGGAAATGTTTCCCGATGTCGCCCGCCCCGAGCGCACCGAGGATGGCATCGGCGATAGCGTGAGAAAGAACATCAGCATCGGAATGTCCTTCCAGTCCGCGGTCGTGCGAGATTTCGATGCCGCCGAGAATGAGTTTGCGCCCGCTCACCAGGCGATGCGCGTCGTACCCGATGCCGCAACGAAACGCGCTCACAATTTCAGATCGATCACGCCATTGCTGGCGATGATGCTATATCGACCCGGCATATCTGTGCGCGGTTTCATTTCTACCGAACCGCCGGCGGTTTCCACCAGGATCCACCCCGCCGCCACATCCCACAGACTGATTCCCTGTTCGATGTAGGCGTCGAAACGGCCGCACGCCACATACGCCATGTCGAGAGCGGCGCTGCCGAGCAACCGGCATTTGCGCGCGCGATGGACCATCGTTTGCAGTAACGGAATTCCCGCTTCGATGGTGACACCGGTTTTAGAGAGCCCAACGGACACGACTGCTTCGGCCAGATCGGCGCGATCGCTTACACGAAACTCGCGGTCGTTCAATTTAGGCGCGGTTCCCTTTTGACTGACCCAGAGCTCGTCACGGATTGGATCGTAGATGGTGCCGACGATGATCTCGGCTTTGCGCCGCAGCGCAATCGAAATGCAAAAGTGCGGGATACCGTAAAAATAATTGACCGTGCCATCGAGGGGATCGACGACCCATTGAAATTCGCTTGCCTGGTCGCCCACCACTCCTTCTTCACCATAAAGGGCATGCTGCGGAAATTCCCCGAGCAAGGTTCTGGTAATCAGTTCCTGCGCCCGGACATCGATCTCGAGTTTGATATCGTGTTTCGTCGTCTGGCTCACCTGCTTCGGTTTCTCGAAATTGTGCCGCAGCATTTCACCGGCAGCGCGCGCGGCCTTAACTGCAACATCGAGATAATGCTTCATCAGGAGATTAGCTCGCACAAACAAGACAAAGTGCACAGCCGAAAACGAGTTGAGAGTTCGGCTGCAAATTGGAGCGGCGAGCTGCGCGAGCCCGCCAAAGTCTCAAAGCTCCGCTGTCCAACTGGGTCAGAAAATTAACGTCGCGACTCTATTCGCGTGTCACCCCGAGCCGCGCAGACGGCGAGGGATCTCACCAAAGCTGTTGCTTTACTCCATCATCGTACGACACCGACTCTGCTTTCCTGAGATCCTTCCCTTGCGCTCAGGATGACAAGGCTTGGCAACACTTGCCCCGATCAAATATTCGCGTGGCTCGGGCTCGCAGCTCGCTTCTGATCCGACTCAAAAAAAAGCGGGAGGAGAACTGAATTCTCCTCCCGGGTTGACGTTTGGGTTATGGCTCCAAAAAACTTCGGAGCCGTGGAGCGCACTAATGCGTTAGTGCTTCTTTTTCTTTGCTGATTTTTTCTTGGCCGCTTTCTTTCTCTTTGCTGGCATCGACTATTCCCCCCTTTCAATCCGCAATGGCGGTGGGTATGTGAAGAATTTGAGCAACTTCACTGACGCTTTCATTCATCCTCAGAAATTTTTTGTCAAAACTTTTTTCGCGTTTACGCAAATTTTTTTTACGAGCGCGCGCGCGATAATTTTCTTCGATGCGCGCGAAAATTTTTCCATTTCGCCGTTTCGCGAAAAAATCGTGACCGCGTTTTCATCGCTTCCCATGCCGATCATTGGATCGCTGACATCGTTCGCCACAATCATGTCGCAGTTCTTTGTAGCAAGTTTCGCGCGAGCGTGCTCTTCCATCTCTTTAGTCTCAGCGGCGAACCCGACCACGAAAAAGTTTCGAGAGCGCGGAAGTGATTTCAGAATGTCGCGCGCCGGAATCAGCTCGAGCGAGAAATTTTCATCGCGCTTTTTGATTTTGTCTTTTGCGACGCGTGCCGGTTTGTAATCCGACACCGCCGCGCACATTACCAGCACATCGCAATCGCGGATCGCCCCGTGCACAGCATCGTGCATTTCATCGCTCGACATCACATGCACCAGTTTCGCGCCGAACGGCGGAGCAAGATTCACCGGTCCCGAGATCAAAACCACGTCATGCTTTTGTCCGAGTGCGGCTTCGGCAATGGCGTAGCCCATTTTTCCGGACGAACGATTGCTAAGGAAGCGAACCGGATCGATCGGCTCGCGCGTGGGCCCGGCCGTGACGACAAACTTCACGCGATCAATCGATCGTGCCGGTGCAGAAGAAATTCGGCGCGGAAAGCAATGTCTTCAACTTTCCAGAGGCGGCCGATTCCTTCGTAGCCGCACGCCAGCATTCCTTCTTCGGGGCCGATGAACTCCACGGCGCGCGATTTCAGTTTCTCCACATTTTCGCGAGTCGCGGCGTTTCCCCACATCTTGCCATTCATGGCCGGCGCGAGAAGGATCTGTGCGCGTGTGGCCAGCGCAATGGCGGCAAGTGGATGTCCAGCCAGGCCGTGAGCTAGTTCCGCGATGATGTTTGCCGTCGCCGGCGCGATCAAAAGCAGATCCGCGTTATCGGCAAGCTCGATGTGACCGGGCCGCCAGTTTTCCTTTTCGTCGAAGAAACTGGTCGTGACTGGATTTTTCGAAAGCGTTTGCAAGGTTAAGGGAGCGATGAATTCGGTCGCGTCCGCAGTCATGACAACAAAAACATTGTGATGTTGTTTGACGAGCAGGCTCGCCAGCTCCGCCGCTTTATAAGCCGCGATTGACCCAGTGACGCCGAGGACGACAGACTTCTGCCTCCTGCTTTTGGATTTTGGATTGGCCGGCATGATGATAATCTTCTCCAATATCCCGTCATCCCGACCGAAGTCGAGGGATCCCGTGGAACTTACCTTTAAGATTGGACAACGGGATTCTTCGACTTCGCTCAGGATGACGGGTAAGCGGAGCGAGAAGCGGTGAAAAGCTTATCACTGCAAGATCAATCGACGGCTCAAAATCCGTTCCGCTCCCATGATCTGGCGAAACTTCTGGAGATCTTCCTCCATCGACTTGCTGATGATAGTGTAGCGGTAATCGCGCCAGTGTCGCATTTCGCGCGCAGCCGTTCTCAAACGCAATTCGATTTGTGACGCTGTTTCCGTCCGGCGTTTGGTCAGGCGGCGTCGCAATTCTTCCAGATTGGGCGGCATGATGAAAACATCGGCCAGCGATTCGCGGACGAATGAATCGTCACACGCGCGAATCGCAGCGGCGCCCTGAGTGTCGATGTCGATCAACACATCCACCCCTTTCTTTAGATTGTCGATCAACGGTTGCCGCAATGTGCCGTAGTGATGCTCGTGCACCCTGGCGTGCTCAAGAAATTCGCCGGCTTTGATTCGCGCCACGAAATCTTTTTCAGACAGGAACCGGTAATCTTCGCCTTCAATCTCATCAGAGCGCGGCGGTCGGGTAGTGCACGAAACAGAATAAACGAAATCGGGCGTTTGGCGGAGCGCATCGCACAAAGTGGTTTTGCCGGCGCCTGATGGGGCCGAGACGACAAACAGAATTCCGTAACGTGAAAACTTGTTCATTGCAGTCGCCGCGCTCCGGGCCGTCTGTTGTGAGACGGCGGCCTGCCTGCGCACAGCTCCGGAGCGGCTGCCACGGCGCCGTGGCTACAGGAGCGCGAGCGATCGTTACTTGAATGGGCTCTACTCAAGGTTTTGCACCTGCTCGCGAATTTTCTCCAGCTCGGTCTTGCATGCCACGACGCGTTGCGCAATTTCGGCATCGTTCGCTTTCGCGCCCAAAGTATTGAGCTCACGAAAAACTTCCTGAACGATAAATTCCAGCGTGCGGCCGACTGGTTCGTCTTTGCGCAAATGATGAGCGAACTGCGCCAGATGACTTTCCAGCCGCGTCAGTTCTTCCGAGATGTCGGAGCGATCGGCGAAAAGAAAAACTTCCCTGGCCAGGCGTTCGTCGTCCATTCCAACGATAAGACCGCTTTTTCCGATTCGTTCATTCAAAGCATTGCGAAATTTTTTTACGACAGCTGGATGCAGTGCGCGGATTTCTTTCAATAGATCCCGGATGGCGTGTGAGCGACGAATCAAATCCCTGGCCAGATGCCTGCCCTCACGTTCGCGCATTTTGATGAGGTCGCCGAGCGCCTGTTCGAGAGCGCGTTCTATTGCCGGCCAGGCGCGGTCGATGTTGATCACTTCTTCCGGCGGTCGCATTACTCCGGGCGCCTGCAAGATCGTGTCGATTGTTATCTGACCAGGCGCGCCCAGTTTCTTCTGCAGTGCGCGCATGGCATCTTGATAAGAACGCGCCAACTTCACGTCCAATGCCAAGTGTCGCGCTCCATCAGCCGTGGCATGATGTGTGACCAGAACGTTGGTGCGGCCGCGGGAAATACGGGTGTTAATAGCTTGCCGAATTCGCGTTTCCAGTTCGGTCAGATCACGCGGCAGATTAAGAACAATCTCACTTTGTTTCCGGTTCACCGTGCTCAGCTCGACGCTCAGTTTCACACCACCCCAATCGGCCTCTCCGCGGCCGTAGCCAGTCATGCTGCGCATGCTCATGATTTTGCTGTCATTCCCATGGAAGTCGAGAACTCCTGTTCTCGCCGCGACGTCCATACCGCCCGTCATCCAGAGCGAAGTCGAGCGATCCAGCGGAACTTACCTTTGAGAACTCGCAACGGGATCCCTCGGCTTACGCTCGGGATGACGACAAAAGATGCTTGGCTGCGGTTGACACATCTTTGTCGCCGCGGCCGGAGCAATTCATCACGATGATTTGATCCCGCGACATTTTCGGGGCGACCTTGGCGATGTAAGCAAACGCATGTGCAGTCTCCAGCGCAGGAATGATTCCTTCCGTTTCGGATAACAGTTTGA
>JBKPQI010000004.1:0-10709 GCA_046733975.1 Verrucomicrobiota bacterium | reverse complement strand
GCAATGGTACGGGCGCCGAAGGCTTTCCCACAGGCGATGTCGTGGTGGGTGTCGCCGATGACATCAATATCGGCGGCGTCGAAATCGTGGCGATGTTTTGAGTGCGCTCGTTTTCTGGCGAAAGCTCCCAGCTCATTACGGTCGTGATGGTCATCAGCAAAAGCACCGAATTCAAAAAAATCCCAGAGACCATAATGTTGGAGTTTGAGCCGCGCACCCTCCTGTAAATTGCCGGTCAAAAGCGCGAGAACGATGTGTCGCTCCGATTTCAAATGTTCAAGCAACCGTTGAATTCCCGGCAGGACACGGCCGCGCGCGCGAGAAAGCGAAAGCGAAAGGCCACCAATATATTCGCGGGCGAACGAGAGAATATTCTCGTCGATTGGGTCGATGTGAAATTTCCGCAAGATGTCGCTGATAATTGCGCGATCCGTTTTCCCGGCGATCTCGATATCGTGTAAGTCATCTTCTGCTCCGAACCGGTGGCGGACTGTTGTTCTGAGCGATTCGACGCCGGCGCCGCCGGTGTTCACCAGCGTCCCGTCAATGTCGAAAAGAAGAAGGCGTTTGCTTTTCGTCATTGCGACAAACTGCTGTCATCCCGAGCGAAGTCGAGGGATCCCGATGCGAAATCTTTAACTTAACTTCCACGGGATACCTCGACTTCGCTATGCTTCGCTCGGAATGACAATGTATCGAGGTCGCCTCGCCCCATCTCCCACAGGACTTCTCCATCTGGGGCATGCCATGACGTTCTGGCGTGCACGTGAACGTGCGCGTGCGGCTGGAGGAAAGCTGATTTTGCGGATCGAAGATTTGGATGGCCATCGCTGCCGCATGGAATTCACAGACGCGATCAGCCAGGATTTGCGGTGGTTCGGTCTTGACTGGGATGAAGGGCCGGACGTGCGCGGACCTTTTGCGCCCTACGTTCAAAGCGAACGACGCGGTTATTATTTGGAAGCATGGGAGAAATTGCATAGGCGCGGTTTCATTTATCCGTGCAGATGCTCGCGCAAGGACGTCGGGCAGGCGTCACTCGCGCCACATGATGAAAATGAGGAACCGATTTATCCCGGCACATGCCGGGCTTCGCATGTTTCTGTATCGGCCGCTGTCTCAGCGGCAGGACGGAGAGAATTGCCGCTGGGGAGGGCGGCCTCCACAACGCAGCAAACGCACTGGCGATTTCAGGTCCCAATTGGCGAACCGATCGAATTCGTCGATCAGCGGCTCGGAAAACAATCAGCGGTGGCGGGTCGCGATTTTGGCGATTTCATTGTTTGGCGTCGTGATGATGTTCCGGCCTATCAGCTAGCGGCAGTGGTCGATGATGCCGCCATGCAGATCAGCGAAGTGGTGCGCGGCGAAGATTTGTTGATATCGACCTTTCGCCAGCTCCTGCTTTACCGCGCGCTGGATCTGCAGCCCCCAAAATTTTATCACGCGCCGCTTCTTCTTGATGAATCCGGCAAGCGGCTTGCGAAACGACATGGCGCGCTCAGCTTGCGCGCGTTACGGCAACGGGGGATTTGTCCGGAAGAAATTCGCGCGTCATCCCGAGCGGAGTCGAGGGATCCCGCTGCGCAACCTTAAAGGTACCTTCCCATGGCGTCCCTCGACTGCGAGCCGAACAGGTGTTTGGCTCGAGATGACCCTGGATTCGGAGGACGCGCTTCCGCTCGTCGCGGACGCGCAGAAGCGCGTCCCTCCACTTCTACTGCGTCGGCGCGTGCATTGTCAGCACGGCGATAATTCCTGCGATTAATGCCACCAACGCGATCGCCGCTGCGATGAACAAAGCCGTCCGGGCAGGATCGCGTTCCTTACTGCGCGTGCGAAAAGGCGAAGCGTTGGCAAAATCAGCCGGGCGAATGCTGGTTGTCGCTACTTTCGCATCTACTTTCGCCGCAATCGGCAATGGCTGCGTTGCGCTCATTGGGATGTCGCCTTCGAAACGCGCGTCGACAGCGCCAAACCGAACCCGATCGCCTGGATGCAAGGTGATGTCGGTCGCTCCAGTTCCGTTCACCCGCGTCCCGTTCGTCGATCCCAAATCACGCAAGTGGTAGGTCTTGTCGGTCCGACGCAATTCCGCATGCCTGCTGGAAACAGAAGGATCATCGATGTGAATAGTGTTGTCGGGAGCACGACCGATCGTGACGACTTGTTCGACAAGGTCGTAGCCTGCTCCGCCGACGATCAACTTTGGCATTGGTCCTATTCTAGGAACAACTGGGGCGGTTGCCAACTTGAAGAGTTCAGCCCATTCGCGCCGTAGCATCGGTTGGGTAGCGCACGCGTCTCGCGCGTTGGTTTCGGCGTCACGCCGAAACAGGCTTTTGCTCGGCACTCATTTCTTCGAGCGATATTCAAGAGAAGTCCGCGATTGCGAGACGCAATCGCCAACACGCGACACGCGTGCGCTACCCGGAAATGGACCTCGCGCGCGCGTAAAATTATTCGGGCACGCTTGTGCTAGTTTCCCTGCGCCCGCATAGTTCTCGCGCTTTATGGGTATCGAGCACACGCGCAATTTCTGCATCATCGCGCACATCGATCACGGCAAAACTACTTTGTCAGATCGATTGCTCGAGCGCACCGGCACAATTCATCAACGAGACAAGCAGGACCAGTTGCTCGATTCCATGGATCTGGAGCGGGAACGCGGGATCACGATCAAAGCGCACCCGGTCACCATGCAATACACGGCGAAGTCGGGCGAAAAATACCGCCTCAATCTGCTCGACACGCCCGGACACGTCGATTTCGCGTATGAAGTTTCGCGTTCACTCGCGGCCTGTGAAGGCGCACTCCTCCTCATTGATGCTGCGCAGGGTGTGGAAGCACAAACTGTCGCCAATATTCATCTGGCCCATAAACAAGGTCTGACCATCGTACCGGTAATTAATAAGATCGATCTGACCAACGCAGACATCCCTTCCGTGAATCGGCAACTCGAGGAAATCCTGGCCATTCCGGCCGAGGAAGCGATTCAGGCCAGTGCGAAGATGGGGACAGGCATCGAGGAAATTCTCGAGGCAATCGTCACCCGGATCCCGTCACCCCAAAAACCGTTAGATGAAACGCTCCGCGCACTGGTCTTCGATTCCGTCTTCGATGTCTATCGCGGCGTTGTCGGTTACGTCCGCGTCGTTTCCGGAAAAATGGAAGCCTCTCAGGGGATCAAGTTGATGAGTAATGATGCGCGCTACGAGATCAAGGAAGTAGGCGTCTTTACGCCGAAGATGTATCCGCAATCGCGATTAAACGCCGGCGACGTCGGTTATTTCATTGCCAATATCAAATCTACCGCCGACATGAAGATCGGCGATACCATTACCGATCAGCGCAATTCGGCGCGCGAACCGTTGCCCGGATTCCAGGAAATTCATCCTATGGTCTTCAGCGGGATTTATCCGATCAACACCGGCGACTTCGAACATTTGAAAACTGCCATCGGCAAACTGCGATTGAATGATTCGGCGTTCATCTATACTCCGGAAAGCTCGGTCGCTCTCGGGTTCGGATTTCGGTGCGGTTTTCTCGGACTGCTCCACATGGAAATCATCCAGGAACGGCTGCGCCGCGAATACAATATGGACATCATCGCCACCAGTCCGAGCGTGGTGTATGAGGTTGAAACCACGCGCGGTGAAACCGTACTGATTGATAATCCGGCGCATCTGCCCGATCCGAGTCTGATCAACGAAATTCGTGAGCCTATTGTGAAGGCCTACGTGCTTTGTCCTAACGAGAATATTGGCGACATTCTGCAGCTGATTCTGGAGAAGCGCGGACAAATGGATCACACCGAAACGCTGGATGCGCGACGCGTGATGCTGCACTGCGAATTGCCGCTGAATGAAATTTTGGTCGACTTTAACGACAAAATTAAGTCGATCACGCGCGGTTACGGTTCGATGGACTACGAACACGCCGGCTATCGGCCCGCGAAATTGGTGAAACTCGACCTGTTGGTGAACGGCGAACCCGTTGACGCTTTTTCCACTATTGTTCACAAGGACCGTGCCGAGGGAAGGGGACGACAACTTGCGGCGAAGCTAAAAGAAGTGATCCCGCGCCAACTTTATCAAGTCGCGATCCAGGCCGCGATCGGCGGCAAAATTATCGCGCGCGAAAGTGTTTCGGCCCTTCGCAAAAATGTAACCGCGAAATGTTACGGCGGCGATATTACCCGAAAACGTAAACTGCTGGAGAAGCAAAAGGAAGGAAAGAAGCGGATGAAAAGCATCGGCCGCATCAACATTCCGCAGGAAGCGTTTATTGAAGTGCTGAAGGCGCAGTGAGCGGCGCGTCATTCCGCGCGAACACGAGGGATGCCGCTGCGCAACCTGAACGGAAACGTCGATGGAATCCTTACCCTCGCGCCCGGGACAAACGTTATTTACTTTGATACGGGGCAAGGTCTCGCGCCGCCTGATTCCATTTCTCTTTGTCCTTTACGTCGTCGCATGGCTTGATCGAATCAATGTCGGATTCGCTGCGCTGCAGATGAATTCCGATCTTGGATTCAGCTCAGCCGCTTTTGGCCTCGGCTCGGGTATTTTCTTTGCCGGCTACTGCCTTTTCGAGGTCCCCAGTAACATCATTTTAGAGCGAGTCGGGGCTCGCATTTGGATTGCGCGCATCATGGCGAGCTGGGGTTTGATTTCCGCGGCTACCATGTTTGTCCGCACCCCGTTCACGTTCTGTCTTCTGCGGTTCCTGCTCGGCGCGGCGGAGGCCGGCTTTTTCCCGGGCGTGGTCTACTATCTTAGTCTCTGGTATCCAGCCAGAGAACGAGCGCGAGCTATCGCCGGTTTTATGGCAGCGATTCCAGTTGCCGGTCTGATCGGCGGGCCGCTTTCAGGCGCACTACTTGGGCTCGATGGCTACTATGGACTGCGAGGATGGCAATGGCTCTTTTTGCTGGAAGGCCTTCCGGCAATGATTCTGGGCGTGGTCGTTGCGTTCTATCTGCCTGATGGCCCGAAGGACGCTTGCTGGCTCACCCCAACGGAGCGCGACTCGCTCGTTTCCGAACTAACAAGGGATAGACAAGCTAACCCTGCGCGGCACTTAATTCTGGAAGCACTCACCGATCGCACTGTTTGGCTTCTCGGTATCATCTTCCTGCTCGTCGCAGCAGGCTTCTACGGCTATTCTTTTTGGGCTCCTTTGATCGTCCAGTCACTCTTCCGGATCAGCAATTTGGGCGTCGGTCTGATTCTCGGGGCGATCAGCGCGGTAACGATTGTTTGCATGCTGCTAAACGGCGCGCATTCCGATCGGAGTAAAGAAAGACGAATCCACATCGCTGCTCCTTTGGCGCTTATGGGAGTTGGCTTTCTCGCGTGCGCAATTTTGCATCAACCTGTCTTGATCATTGTGGCGCTGGCGCTCGTCCCTATCGGGCACTGCTCCTCCTACGGTCCGTTTTGGTCTATGCCGACGCAATTCCTTGCGGGTGCTGCTGCCGCTAGTGGCGTCGCGCTTGTCGCAACCATTGCCAGTGTAGGCGGATTTGTTGGTCCTTTTATCATTGGGTTCCTCAAAAACCGCACGCAAACCCACGCCGCTGCATTCGTCCTCCTCGGTCTACTGGCACTTGTCGCGGCGGCGCTGTCATTCCAGTTGCGCAACTCCAGTGGGGCCGGCGATCAGGGAGATCGCTAGTTCTCGCCGGCTGCAGCGGTTCGGCTTCCAAGCGCGAATTACAGGTCGCTGCTCTCACTCAAGTCCCGCGCCCAACAGGCTGCGCATTCAGCTTCAGCAGGAAGCAGAAATACCGCCGCGCACAAAAAAATGAAAATGCCCGCCGCGCCCGTCCATTCCCAAAAACCGAGATGCCACAAGACCGAGTCTCGCAATGTGTCGCGTATGGGTTCTGCCAACGGTAACTCCAGCCGGTTCAACAAAAGTAACGTTTCACGTCCGAAGAATCCAGTGAGCGGCGCGGCGGTGACAAACAACCAGCTCCAGAACAACCATGCTGCCGCCCGGCTGTGAGCGCGGGCTTTTGATGCGCACCAGCATCCGCACAACATTGCCAGCGCGAAAAATCCGGCGCACAGATGCCCCAGAACTTCGTGCAGCCGCTGAATTCCAAGGGTCGGGTGCCGGTGTTGCGGCACGACGAAACATGCGCAAATCAAGCCGATAATTCCAAGCACCAAAGCTCCCGCAGTCATGGTCGCCATGCGTGGCGCAAATATCCTGAGATGATGCCGCAGATATGCCCCGAACGGTAGCATGAACAGTCCGCTCAAGCTTATGCCGATCGCCGCAAGCCGGTAGTGCTCAGGATTGTCCCGCGGCGAAAGCAAGTTTGAGATAACTCGGTAACGCCAGTCATAGCTTTGCGGGAACATCGAAGCACTCAACGTCAGTGTTCCGAAAAAGCAGAGAAAAATAAGCACCAGCAGAATACCGAAGATAGATTTCCGATGCCACATTTGCGTGAGGAGAAATCGCATTCCGCCAATATCGTTGCAATAAACACTAGTGCCCCCAAGGTCTTCTCGGGGAAGCGCGCTCTTCTAGGCGAGGTTGTTGGTCAGGCCACCTCGATTCTAATTTTGCAAACAGCCGTGATCGAGTAGCTTTCGCCGCATGTTTCAGTCGCGTTCGATCAAGCATGCCCGACTTCTTGTTCGTCACGCTGAGAAACTCGTGCGGTATCGGTGCGATGTTTTAAGTGAGACCACGCTGGCTGAGATTCGTCAGCAAATCCAGACCCTAGAGAAGGCAATCCGGCAGCGCGACCTCCCCGCCGTCCGGCAGAATTCGGAACACCTCGACGCGCTGATAGCGGAACATTCTCCCGCCCATCGCGAAGCCGGTTGGAGGGAAAACTGTGAGGTCATTCTGGTTGCCATCGTGGTGGCCGTAGGAGTGCGGTCTTATTTCATCCAGCCATTTAAAATTCCGACCGGCTCGATGCAGCCAACGCTAAACGGAATCATTGGCCATCCTTCTGCGGCATCCGCTCCAAATATTTTACAGCAGATCGCCGAGTTCTTTATCCTCGGCCGCAACTACATCAACGTGGTCGCAACCGAAGACGAAACTGTCCGCGACATCGTAGAACAAAAGTATCTCTTTTTCTTTACCTGGTCGCGCATCATCACCGACCGCGGGACGCATATGGTGTACGCTCCGGAGGCGACCCTGGCTCATGATTTCCAAATATCACCGGGTGCGCGCTACAAACGCGATCAGGTGATCGCGCGCGGCTACATCGATACCGGCGACCAGGTTTTCGTCGACAAATTCAGCTACAATTTCGTCCGACCACATCGAGCGGATGTTTTTGTTTTTCGGACCAAGCACATCCCGATGATACCGGAAGATCCGCAGACCGGCGCGCCATATTTCATCAAGCGTCTCGGCGGTGTGCCCGGCGATACACTTCGCATCAATCCGCCGCTGCTTTTTATTGATGACCACGAAGCAACAGAGTTCGGTTTTCAACGGGTGATGCAAGCCAAGCCGCCGTATCGCGGGTACACTGTCGGCCGGCAATATCTATCTAAGGCGACGCAAAGCTTCACCGTTCCTGCGCATAGTTATTTCGCCCTCGGTGACAACAGTTACTTCAGTTTCGATAGCCGTTATTGGGGACCGGTGCCCGAGGAGAACCTGGTCGGCCGCGGCCTGTGGGTTTACTGGCCCTTCAATCGCCATTGGGGTCTCATCCGCTAGCGCGGATGAAATGGAATATCGCAGTAATGGAGTATTGTAGGGCGCCTGTGTCACGCGCCCGAATCGTGTCAGGCGTTTCACAGAAACGTCCGACAAAGTGCGTGAACAGATGTCGTCGCTGATGGATAGCTTCATTACTCCATCGCTCCACTACTCCATTGGCTCATTGCTCCATTCAGCCGTTCTGCCTCGCCTGTATGCGGTCATCGGCCTATTCGTCGGTTACCTGCTGGTGATGTTCGCCAACCCTATCCGGCTGGCGCTGCGGGACGGGTTTCGCTGTATCGCCCGTTACGAACGGATCTGGCTTACCTTCGCTCTACTCGGGTTCGCCTATTTCGTTTTTCAGTTTGTCATCTTCGGGTCAGCCCCCAACGCGTCAGAAATCGATCTCGCGGAGCTCCTTTCCTTTCCTAACTGGAATTGGCCGCCGCTGGCTGACGTGTGGCGGGATGTTCCGCTACCAACGCTCGAAGGAGTAGCCGGCATTTTCGACAACGCCACCACCACCTATCCGCTCTCGGCCATGGCCGCGATCCTATTTCTCGTTAACTGGCGCGGTTTGCATCGCATCTTGTGGCGGGCTTTATCCAAACTTTACCGGTGGTGGAGCATTCCGATTTATCTCGTATTTCTCGTCAGCACTGTGGCCGCGTTGCTTAAGCCACTCGTGTATTGGCGACTGCCGGCCTGGAACAACGAAATCTCCACTCCGCATCTTTTGAAACTTTCCGCATCCATCGATGCGATTTCCTTTATCTTTGAATACCTCGCCGGTGTTTATATTCAGGTTTACTTGATCACTGTCTGTCTCAGCTGGATAAAGGGGTTAAACTTTCGCGAGAGCGCGCTCTTTGCTTTTGCCGTTCGCCGGTTCAGTTATGTGTTGGAATGGGCCGGGATCGTGATTCTGGTCAGCATGCTGGTTCTGCGGCTACCCATGCTACTGGCGTATTTTATCGATGTGCCCAACGTGCTTGATTATCTGCCGCTCCAGCGCGTTTTCATGAGCGCCTTCATCCTGGCGTTTTGTTCAGTGCAGATCTCTCTCGTCCTGCACAACGAAACATTGCGCGAAGCTTTTCGGGCTCACCGTCAGTTGCTCCGGCGCGATTTTCGCCGGCTGGCCTGGTTTGGCCTCACCTGCGCCCTGAACTTCTTTTTCATCTTTGTCATCGACGCCATCATGCGCAACGCCATTGCCGATCGCGCCGTTGTGATAATCGTGTGGAAAACAATCTTTGTATTCTTGCGCGCGCTGGTGACCGGCTGGTTACTGGCTTCATGGGTCGTGCTTTTTCGCCGGTGCGAGACTGGCCGCATCGCACAGGAGAATTGGATTCGTTATTAAGAAATGAAAACAAGCCAAGGCGCGGAAGAAATTACGCGCGCGAGCAAATCCAATCTCGCTTTTGCTTTTATCGCCATGAGTGGCGCGCGCCTCCGCGACATTACTACCTTCTATGCTTTTTGCCGAGTGATCGATGATATCGCAGATGATAATGAGCGCGACCCCGTAACGAAACGCCGCGAGTTGGCGCTTTGGCGACAATCGTTGCGCGTTGAAGCAGCAGCCGAACCAGCACTGGCGAAGCCGGTGCGCGAACTGATGTCTCGCTACCCGATCACGCCGGAAATGTTGGAGGAAATCATCATCGGGGTCGAAATGGACCTCGATATTCGGCGCTATGCCACGTGGGATGAACTGCGCATTTACTGTTATCGCGTCGCCAGCGCGGTTGGTCTCGTGAGCATCGAAATTTTCGGCTACAAAAACCCCCGCTGTCGCGAGTACGCTATCGCGCTCGGACTGGCTTTGCAGGTGACCAACATCATTCGCGATGTCGCCAGGGATCTGAAAGCAGATCGCATCTATTTACCGGCCGAGGACCTGGCGCGATTTGACTGTACCGAAGAAAATCTGCGCAACGGCGTGACTGATACGCGGTTTATTCAACTGATGAATTTTCAGGCGGATCGGGCAGAAACATTTTTCGCGGAGTCGACTAGGCTGCTTCCGCCGGAGGATCGTCGCTCGATGCTGCCAGCGGAGATCATGCGCTCGATTTATCACGCGCTCCTCCGGCGAATGAAACTGGACAACTTTCGGATGTTTGAGAAAGATTATCGATTGAGCAAAACAGAGAAGGTCGGGCGGGCGGCGGCGCAGCTGCTCAAAAATTTTTGAGTTTACCGCGTTCGAGTTCGTCTCGTTTTTGTTATAAATTTATGAAGACGAAGCAAAATTTGGTCACTTTTATTCTTTGTATCGTGCTGAGCATTCTTGTTCTCAGTTCGTGTGACAGTCCGACTGGCGCGGGGGCGGGTTATGGTGCAGCCGCTGGCGCAATTATTGGCGGAGCTGTTACCGGCAACACACGTGGAGCTGCCATCGGAGCGGCAGCCGGCGCTGCTACTGGAGCGCTGGTTGGGCATGCCGTTCAGGTGCAGCGGGAAAGTCAGTGTGGACCGCCGCCTCCCGGCGGATTCCCATTTGCCCGTCACACAAATGCGCCGGGAGTATTCAGAAGTCCGTACACCGGTCGCAGATACGATCTCTCCGGCGTCCCGCCAGGGCAGTTCACGCGCGACGTCGATACCGGACAGTGTTTCCGGCGGCCGTATCGTGATTGATTAGGCAGCAAATACATGTAGCGACGGCGCTCCGTCGCCGTGGCTTTGAAAGCTCGCTCGCCCTGACAGAGCGGGGCGGCGACAGCACCCGCCCGCGGGCGATTGCGGTCAATCGCCGCTACCTGCGTGACTCTTCGCGCAAAGAATCCACCACCGTCTGCACTCGCGCGTCCATTTTGAGCAACTCAGGCCAGGGGCGGTGATAATTTTCGCCCGGCAGTTTGCGTGTCGCATCGATTCCCATATGGGAGCCAATGTTTTGTTCCGTCGGCGCGTGGTCCAATGAATCGCTCGGGTTGCGAATAATGGTGCTGTCACGTTCCGGGTCGGTATTCGCGCACAAACGAAACAGGACCTCGCTCGTGTTA
>JBKPQI010000003.1:0-5686 GCA_046733975.1 Verrucomicrobiota bacterium | reverse complement strand
GCGTCCCACGTCGAACGCGGGCTTAACCAGCTGCGAATTGATCCCGACAATTATTACATCGGCACCCTCCTGAATAGGCTGGAGTTAGTGCACACGAAAGAGCTAAAGGAATTAAGCGCACTTGGGTTCGGTTACGCAGCGTTGTTTTTGACCGAAGGAACAGGATTACTTTTCCGTAAACGATGGGCAGAGTGGCTCACCATCATTGCCACCAGTTCATTCATGCCGCTCGAGCTGTATGAGCTAGTGAAGGAATTTACTGCGATCCGCTTACTGTTGCTGCTCATCAACGCCGCGGTCGTCCTGTTCCTGATCTGTCGGGTGCACAGTTACCGCCGCAACCATGTTCGTCCCGCAGTTGCGATGACGCTGCGGCGTGTCAGAAAAGCTATCGCTGCGGATTGAGGTCGGAAATCGGAAGTCGGAGGCGAGCGCGAAGCCTTACATCGATGTAAGCTAACGTGTGAACGTAGCTGGGCAGCATTTCCGGACGATTTGGCTGAAGCCCGAGAATGCGCGAGTCGTGCGGTTGATCGATCAGAGATTTCTGCCGCACCGGTTCGTGATCGAGGACGTCAGCACGGTGGCACAGATGGCGACAGCCATTCGCGACATGCACGTGCGCGGAGCCGGCCTGATCGGAGCGAGCGCGGCGTATGGGATGTATCTCGCGACGCTCGAAGCAGGGAGCATGGGGCATGGAGCTGGGAGCTATTTGGCCGCGGCTGCCGAACAACTCAAGGCCACGCGGCCGACGGCGGTGAATTTGTGTTGGGCGGTCGAAAAAATGCTGCGGGCGATTGCAGGCGACAGCCCCGCCGCCATAGACTGCGACACGCGAGATGGGACACGACCGCGCGTGTCCCTCCAGGAAACAATTGAGGTGGCACGGCGGACTGCCAATGAAATTGCCGACGAAGATGCCGAACATTGTCGGATGATTGGCGAGCACGGATTCAAGCTTATCGAGGAAATTGCGCGCGCGAAAAATGGGAAGCAGATAAATGTCCTGACCCATTGCAACGCGGGGTGGCTCGCTTTCGTGGATTATGGATCGGCCCTCGCGCCAATTTACGCGGCGCACGATAGCGGCTTACCGGTTCACGTTTGGGTCGATGAAACGCGACCGCGCAGTCAGGGATCCAAGCTCACGGCCTGGGAGCTTGGGCAGCACGGAGTGCCGCACACCATCATCGCCGACAGCGCTGGGGGACATTTGATGCAGCGCGGTGAAGTTGATCTGGTAATTGTCGGATCCGATCGAACCACCCGCAGCGGAGACGTGGCTAACAAGATCGGAACGTATCTGAAGGCGCTGGCGGCGCAGGACAATGGAGTTCCTTTCTATGTAGCGTTGCCTTCGTCTTCATTTGATTGGAAGATCCGGGACGGGTCGGATATTCCGATCGAGGAACGCGGCGCTGAAGAGATCAAGCACGTCGAGGGCTGGCGCGATGGCGAAACGATGGAAGTGCGCGTGGCGCCGGAAACAAGTCCAGCGGCGAATTACGGATTTGATGTGACTCCACGCCGCCTCGTCTCAGGACTCATCACCGAGCGCGGCATTTGCAAGGCCGACGAAAAATGTATTCTCGAAGTGTTTCCCGAACGCGCCAACTTGACCGAAGGGGCGGGGATGCTTGAGCACGGCGGGCTGTAGCGCAATCGGGTTACCAAAAAGTTGATGCACGCCGCAGGCGACAACTAGACCATCTGAATGAGCATCCATCATGACATGACTGAAACCGGATCGGTTAAGTTTAGGTGCGAACAGGTGGCGGCCAAGATGGGCAGCTTCCCCGGTTTTGCCGACTTGAATGAGTATCGGAGGAAACTTCTCGATCTCGGGTTGATTGGTGTGGATGCGAATGGCACCGGTTTTGGGAACTTAAGTATTCGGGATGGGGGGACCTCGCGCTTTTACATCACGGGCTCGGGAACTGCGCGGACTCTCGACTTCCAGCCATGGCATTGCGCGCGAGTGGTCGGGTATGATTTCGCCAGAAACTGGCTGTGCTGCGAGGGATCAATAGTGGCATCATCCGAGTCGCTCACCCATGCGGCGGTTTACGAATCCGATTCGGCTGTGAGCGCGGTTATTCATGTTCATGACATGAAGTTGTGGGCGGCGCTGCTGCACAATGTGTCGACTACGCCCGAGGCGATTCCTTATGGGACACCGGAAATGGCGGACGCGGTGCGGCGTCTTTTCCATAAGACGACTCCGGCGGTCGGAGACCGTCTCAACAGCCCGGACGTCGGCCGGCAAAACATTTTTGTGATGGCTGGACATGAGGGCGGAATTGTGGCGTTTGGAAGAGATTTGCGGTCGGCTTTCGCGCAGTTAGAAGCGCACCGAGTTTCAATCGCCGGTTAACGGTGTACCAACCAATCCGCGATGCTACGACCGGCGCCATTTTCTCTCGCAAGCGCGTTAACCGGAGCTACAACGAGCTCGAATCAGTATCACAACTAGTCCAGATCGGTCCGGCGCAACAAGTAGTCTAACCCTCCGACGCGGTACCATCTGTAGCCGTAGCCTTCCAGAACAATGCGGTGTTTGCCGGCTTCGTTTGCGCGGCTGTGGTCCTCCGCCAGCAGGTTAACCAGCGACTTGCCCTCTGCCCGATCGACTCCTGGATCCAGGAGAATTTCACGCGGTTGATCGTGAAGATTATGTAAGAACAAAGCCGAATTGTTCCGCCAATCGTAGCGAAGCGCGAGAACCGCCGGGTCGCGCACGTTTAAGACGGTGAAATCGCCCCAGCCAATTTCGGGAACTTCTTTACGCATTCGGATGATGCGCTCGGTCCAGTTCAACAACGAATCGGGATGGCGCCGCTGGATCGCGGCGTTGATGTGTTGATAACCGTATGGTCCTTCATCAATCACTGGAGTACGCAGCTTTGGATTTTTGGTGAATCCACCCTGCGGCTCGTTCGACCACTGCATCGGGGTACGGGCGCAGGCGCGCTCCGGCAGTCTGAGATCATCGCCCATCCCAAGTTCATCGCCGTAGCGAATCACCGGCGTTCCGGGCAATGTGAACATTAAGCTATAGGCGAGCTCGAGCCGGCGCTGATCGCCCCCGAGCATCGGAGCCAGCCGGCGCCTGATCCCACGATCGTACAGCTGCATGTTTTTGTCCGGCCCGAAGGCTTCGAAGACACTTTGCCGCTGCTTTTCTTGCAGCCGGCCAAGATCCAGTTCGTCATGATTTCGGAGAAACATTCCCCATTGCGCTGTGGCCGGGCGCGGCTTGGTCGCTTTCAAGGCTTTGATCAGGGGGCGGGTATCGGCGGCAGCTAGTGCGTAGAACAGATGCTGGTTCACCTGGAAGTTGAACATCATGTGCATGCGCTCGCCGTTTTTGCCGAAGTAATCCATGTCGGTCTCCGGTAGAACGTTCGCTTCGGCCAGGACAATGCAGTCGCCCTGTCGCCACTGCAGGAATTCGCGAAAGACGCGCAGCATATCGAATTGCTCTCGCGGTTTGCGCACGTTTGGACCTTTGGTCGAGATGATGAAAGGCACGGCGTCCATTCGAAAACCGGAGACGCCGGCCTGGATCCAGAAGCCCATGATTTTAAGGATCTCAGCCTGCACTTCGGGGTTCGAGGTGTTCAGATCAGGCTGGAAATCATAAAACCGGTGGAAATACCAAGCTTTGGCTTCGTGATCGTAGTTCCAAGTCGTTTTTTGGACGCCGGGAAACACCATTCCTTCCTTCGAGTGCGGCGGCTTTCTTTTCGACCAAACGTACCAATCGCAATATTTCGAATTCGGATCGGAGCGCGCCTGCTTGAACCATGGATGCTCGTTCGAGGTGTGGTTAACCACCAGATCGATCAGAACACGAATGCCGCGTTGCCCGGCCGCATGAGTAAACTCAACGAAGTCGCCGAGCGTGCCGTAGCGCGGATCGACATTGTAGTAGTCTGCAATGTCGTAACCATCATCTCGACAAGGCGAAGTCTGAAACGGCATCAGCCAAATCGCGGTCACGCCCAACCCATGTAGATAATCGAGGCGGCGCATCAGCCCCTGGAAATCACCGATCCCATCGCCATTCGCGTCCATGTAGGTTCCGACCGACAGGCAGTAGATCACCGCATTTTTGTACCAAAGATCGTTAATCATAGCCGGCAGGGGCGAGCTATGAACTCGTCGTAGTGAGCGAGAAAGTCAGCAGGGTCGCGGTAGATAGCAATCGCACCTGCTCTCCGCAACACTGCTTCCGATGTTCCCCCGCAAAGAAACGCAATCGTAGTCAGGCCTGCCTTTTTGGCTGCTTCGACGTCGAATCGCGTGTCGCCTACCGTGACCGCATCGGAAGGCGAAATGTCACCGAGTTTTTTCAATGACGCGGCAAAGATGTCTGGTGCCGGTTTGGAATGGTCGGCATCGTCTCCGGACGTGTAACCTTCGATGAGATCGCCAATCTGGAGAAGGTCGATGTAGTATTTCGTGTCCTCCTTTTTGCCGGAACTGGCGAGGACTATGTGCTTGTCATCATTCCGGATTCTCTGAAAAAGTTCGCGCACTTTTGGGAACGGTCGCACCTTTGGGAGATATTCTTTTCTGAAGAGATCGGACCGGTAATCGTCCAGCTCTTTGCCGAAGCGATCGATCTCTTCCAGGGTGAGAAACTCGGGTAGATATTGGTCGGAGCCTTTCCCAATCTGCGACCGTAACTTTTCCCGAGAGAATTCTTTGGCGAACCGCCGAAATGCCCGATCCCAGGAATCGACATGAAGCTCATTGGAATCAACCAGAGTACCATCGATGTCGAAGATGAACGCGACTACGGATAAACTGGCCATACTCTCGATTTAATCGGTTTTCGGCAGTGAAATGCGCTGACCGACGTCGCGGCAAGCGCGAAGCACGCAGCCCAAGCACCGAGCTCCAAGCTCCAAGTGCCGAACGCGGAATGCAGAACCCCGCGTTCCCAAAGGCACCAAAACCAACTCCGAGCGCTTCGCCGATGGTTGATGTCGGCAAGACAAAGAAGCAGAAGAAAGAAACGGCAGATATCCCAGCCGAAGGGCCGACCGCGGTGCCGAAGCTGCGCCGGCCGCGGGAGACCGCAGCAAATCCCACCCCCTACCCGATCATTGGCGTAAGAGAGTCGGCCACCCCGGCGCCTGGCGGCGGTGCCGGTATGGTTTGGGTCAACACCAAAACTCATGTTTACCATTCCGAGAAATCGCGCTGGTACGGCACGACCAAGGAAGGTAAATATATGACCGAAGAAGAAGCGAAAGCGGACGGGAACCGGCCGGCGAGAGCGAACGAATGAATGCGCGAGCCGCGTTAGTTCGCGGTTAGCAAAACTGATCACCCGGAATGCATTGGGGGACGCGGTCGAGCGTAAACTCCCACCGCCATGTTGGCGGTCGGAGACCGCCGCTACAGTTGCGGCGTGCGTTTATTTGTGATAAGTGGTTTCCTTGGCGTGCATGACCCGCTGTTTCCAATCCGGATCCTCGCGGCCATCGCACTTGTGGCAGTGATCGCCGCTTTTGTGCATGTGTTGCGGCATCTTAATCGAATCGAGCGCGAAGTGATCGCCGACGACCTGGTACCAAAGCAGCGCGGCCCACGCAACAACATGGTGCTTATCGTAACCGCCATTCCGATTGTGGTGACGAGCTTGTTACTTTACCTGATACTGAAGGCGTGA
>JBKPQI010000002.1:0-6869 GCA_046733975.1 Verrucomicrobiota bacterium | reverse complement strand
GCAGGGGGTTCAACTGGGAAAGGAGCGGGCGAAATGACGAATGCCGGATGACGAATGACGAATTAATGACAACAGCACGAATGAACAACCGTTGATCGATCCGTGCGCGGGATGATCGAAGCACGATCCGGCCCTCACTGTCTGTCATCCCGGATCGCGAAGACGACGAGGGATCTCTCGGATCCAAGGGACGGACAAGTAATCGGTCTCGCGTGATCAAGGCGCGTTGGCGAGATCCCTCGCTTGCGCTCGGGACGACAATCCATTAACGCGGTCTCCATTCGAGCTTCATTGGTCATCCGTCATTCGATCTTTGTCACTAGAAGCATCCAAGTTGCCGAGAAGGCGCGATAGCCGGAGAATATCTGTCCTTGATGGTGGATCCAGCGCCTTATCGCCGCGTTGCCGTCGCCAGCACCTTTTCGCCTCGGTTCGAACAGGTTTTGGCGGAGGCGAAGCGCGTTCGCGATCGGTTTGGCGCCGAGCTTTGCCTGATCTACGTGGGCGAACAAAGCGCAGAGACAACTGCGAAATTTGCCGACGCTCTTGAACGCCTCTCTCTGCCGAAAGATTCCCCCATTCATTATGAGCAGGGCGATCCCGCCACCGCAATTCTACGCGCCATCGAGCGGAATGGCATCGACGTGATCGTTGCCGGAGCGCTGGAAAAGGAAGTGGTGCTACACCCTTTCCTTGGAAACGTCGCCCGCCGGCTCCTGCGCGAAGGCCGCAGCTCGGTCATCCTATTTACCCATCCGGCTCGCGAACCAGAGCTGTTGCGCAAGATCGTTTTCCTGGCTGAATATTCCGATCACAGCTCTCACAGCTTGCGCCGAACGCTGCATTTGGCCGCCCGCGAGAAGTCCGAGTGCGTTTATGTCGTGCGACTCATTACGACCTTCGACGAAGCGCGCGCCAAACAGGAGGGGAGCGCCGCGGAAACCGACGAGGACACGCGACTGGAACATTTCGTTCTGGCGCTCGGCCACACCGATGTGCCAATCGAAGTGCGTTGCATTCGCGGCAATACCGGGTTTGCCGCCGCCGATTTCGTGAAATCTGTGGAGGCCGATTTATTTGTCGTTCCCCTCGATCCCGAAAAGAATGCCGGTCAATTGCCGCCGACCTTGGAATGGCTTGCTGACGTCATTCCCTGCAACCTTTGGCTGGCGCGCTGAGGCGCGCTGCGCGCGTTAGCGGAAGCTCTAAGTTGCAAAGCAAAAGCACGAACGGTGCTTCGCTGAAGCACCAAAGCGCTCCGCTAAAGCACCAAACCCCAAACACCAGGGAATATTCAATCACCAATAATTAAATACCGCGTCCATCGCATTGAGGTTTGAATGTTGGAGCTTCTCTGGAGCTTGGATGTTGGAATTTGGTGCTTTCATCAGCGCGACAACCCTTCAACGCGTCAACCATTCCCGTATTGTTTAATGATTGAAGCTTGAACATTCCCTGGGGTTTGGGTTTTGGTGCTTGGGGTTTATGACCAGCGCGCCTGAATTTCATCCTTATGGCACCGCCCATCTCACAGTCATCCTTTTCACCATCGTCCTCCCCTTCCTCTTAGCTGCCCTCGTGCGGTGGACAAAATCGCCCATTACCGAACGCATCATCGTCGCCGCGCTCTCGGTTGTACTGGTTGCCAATTACTTTCTCTATTTGTCGTTAGTGCGCCAGTTCGGCGCCGTCAGCTGGCAACAAGTTCTACCGATGCAACTCTGCGATTGGGCCATGGTAGTAATCATCATCGCCATGTGGACCCGACGGCCGCGCTGGTTCGAAGTCGCTTATTTCTGGGGAATCGGCGGCACCGTCCAGGCCGTGTTGACTCCGAATCTGCCCTACGGTTTTCCTGATTTCCGATTCTTCAGCTTTTTCATTTCTCACTGCGGCATCATCATTGGAATCGTTTTTTTGATGCTGACCCTTCATCTGCGACCATGCGCTTTCTCGATCGTGCGAGTCTTTCTTTGGACAGAACTCTATTTCATCGTCACGCTCGCCGCTGATAAGCTCACCGGATTCAATTACGGTTTTCTTCTGCACAAACCCGAGGCGAAAACGTTGCTTAATATTTTGTCCGATTATCGCCCGCTTTATCTGTTGCAAATGCATCTGCTCGCGCTCGCGTTTTTTATTGTGCTTTATGTGCCGTTCGCGATTTACGATCTTGTCACCTCGCGGTCATCCCGAGCGAAGTCGAGGGATCCCGTCGCGCGAGCTTTAAGGTGACTCCACGGGATCCCTCGACTGACGCTCGGGATGACGGATTGATGGCGCGATGGCCGCACTTATTGTAGAGGCGCTTGTGCCAAGCGCCTGTTTATGAACTCGGCGTTTGACACGACCGCCGCTACAACCTCATGCAACCTGCCTCGCTCAAAATCAAAAACGTCACCATCGGCGGCGCCAAACCGGCGTTCATTCTCGGCCCCTGCGTGATCGAATCGGAAAAATTTGTCCGGCGCATGGCAGAGAAAATCACGAACATTTGCGCGACGGAAAAGGCGCCCTTCATTTTCAAAGCCTCCTACGACAAGGCGAACCGCACCTCCGTCAGATCTTATCGCGGGATTGATGCCCGCGAAGGCTGCAAGATTCTTGGGTCGATCGGTCGCGAATTGAAAATTCCCGTGACGACGGATGTGCATTCTCCCGCCGAGGCCGAAATGGCCGGTGAATTCATTGATCTACTGCAAATCCCCGCTTTCCTGTGTCGCCAAACCGACTTGCTTCGTGCCGCCGCCGCAACCGGTCGCGCGGTGAATGTGAAAAAAGGTCAGTTCCTGGCCCCGTGGGACGTGAAAAACATCGCCGAGAAATTGGAAAAATTTGGCGCCCAACAATTCCTTTTCACGGAACGTGGCACCACGTTCGGCTACAACAATCTTGTCGCCGATTTCCGATCACTGGCCTGGATCCGCGAAGCTGGGTATCGCGTAATTTTCGACGCCACGCATTCTGTGCAACGCCCGGGTGGCGCGGGAGATTCCACCGCAGGCGACGGAGATCTCGCGCCCGTCCTCGCACGCGCGGCGATGGCGGCCGGATGCGACGGTGTCTTTATGGAAGTGCACGAGGATCCTGCGCACGCTCTTTCCGACGGACCGAATCAGTTGCCCCTAAAAAATTTGCCGAAGACTCTTCGCGTGTTAAAAGCTGTTCATGCTGCCGTTTCGTAACGGTCGCGCGGGACGCGTGATACTTTTGGGCTTGCTGACTTTGCTAATTGCGCCCGCCGATTTCGCCCAGCAGTCGAAAAAACACAAGAAAGCCAAGGGCACGGAATCCCCCTCTGAGTCCGCCAACGCGAGTCCGGGCTCAGGAACTCAGGTGCCGTTGCCGATCGGACACGAAGCCAAGGGTCTCGTTCTCCCCGATATCGACGAAAATGGACATTTGCGCGGCCGTTTCTCTGCCGGAACCGCTCGCCGAATCGATCAAAACCACATGCAATTTCGCGATCTCAACATTACGACCTACACCGAGGACAATCACGTCGATCTCCAGGTTGCAATGGCAGATTCCGTGCTGGACTTGAACACTCATGTCCTCACTTCACCGCAACGCACTACCATCAAACGCGCCGATTTCGAAATCGCGGGCGATACGGTGCGGTTTGACACGGCTGCACGCCACGGAACTATGACGGGCAACGTCAAAATGGTAATCACTGACCAATCGAAACTCCGACCGCAACAATCACCGCAACCATCGCCATGAAGCTGGTCGCGCTGGCTGTCCTCGCATCCGCATTAACCGCCGCCGGCCAAACCGGGCCTTCGAAGCCGGCTACGTCAAACAAACCGAAAGCCAAAGCAGACGCTGCCGCCAAAAATCCTTTTCAAAACGAGTCGAAAGGACCGATCACAACCGAAATCTATGCCGATGAAGCATCCTTCGATTCGGGGAAAAACATGGGTATTTTCACCGGCCGCGTAAGAGTGTTCGATCCGCGGTTCAATCTTCAGTCCGACAAGTTAACTGTGTATTTGCATAAGGGGCAGGACCAGGGATTGGAGAAAGCGATTGCTGATGGAAATGTCGGAGTCGTGCGCGATAAGCCTGATCCGAACGGCGGACCGCCGTCTCATGCTGTCGGTCGTTCGGAACACGCGGTTTACACGGCAAGCAATGGTAACGTGGAGCTGAGCGGAATGCCAAAAGTTCAGCAAGGACCAAACATGCACATTGCGACTAGCGCCGAAACCGTAATGGTTATTAATCAAGACGGACACCTCGATACGCACGGCCCGAGCCGGACGGAAATTCGGCAGGAGCCAAATGAAGAGAAAAAGGGAGCATCACCATCAGCAACGCCCGGATCATCCGCCCCCGCAGCTACAGCCCCGCCGGCCAAACGGCCTCCCGGCTCGGACACATGATTAGCGCCACCGCTGCTCCTTCAACGGCCGGGGCGAAGGCCACAGTCCCGCCCGATGTTCTTTTCACGCGCGAGCTGGTGAAAATTTACGGCGGCCGCGCCGTGGTCAACGGCATCAACGTTAATGTCAAAGCCGGTGAGATCGTCGGTTTACTTGGGCCCAATGGTGCCGGCAAAACCACGACATTTTACATGATCGTCGGTCTGGTTCGGCCAAACAGCGGCAGCGTTATTTTTCGCGATCAGGATGTAACCACTTTCCCGATGTACAAACGGGCGCGACTCGGGATGGGGTATTTGCCGCAGGAGGAGTCGATCTTCCGAAAAATGACAGTGGAACAAAACATCCTGGCGATTCTCGAAACTTTGCCTTTGAGCAAACATGAGCGCCGGCAGCGTTGTGATCATTTGCTGCATCAGTTCGGAATTGAAAAGATCGCCAAGAACACGGCGTTAACGCTAAGCGGCGGCGAAAAACGGCGGCTCACTATCGCGCGGTCGCTCGTGACCAGCCCGAGCCTGCTCATGCTCGATGAACCATTCAGCGGGGTGGATCCGATCGCCGTTTACGATGTCCAACAAATCGTGGTCAACCTGCGCAAATCCGGTCTTGCCATTCTCATTACCGACCACAACGTGCGCGAAACTTTATCGATCGTTGATCGCGCCTATCTCATTTACGAAGGCCGCGTCGAAAGCGAAGGCTCCAAAGACTTCCTCATCAACGATCCGATCAGCCGCCAGCTTTATTTAGGCGAACGCTTCCGCATGTAGGAAAGCACGGGAGCAGCGGGTCGGCGGTTTCTCGTTCCCAAAGTCAGTTTGGGAAGGCGACGCTCTTGAAGCTCCGTTTCGCTCTCGCGCCACCGGCAATGGCTTTATCGTACTCAGAACTTAAACAGCTACTTCCAGCCGCTAAACTTTCTTACTTACGACGAGCCAGAATCTATTCGGCCGTCGGAAACGCCACTTCAAAATCATACCCACCGCTAAAGTCCTCTTTCTTACCTTCCGGTTGTGTTCCGAAGATCCCATGGCCGACTAGCGTAAACACGATTTCCCCAAAATCTTTGCAGCGAGTAACGCCCCACGACCGCAACTGTTCGCGAGCACCGAGCCGTACCGTTCGAGCGCCAAAGTTCGTAATGCTTCGAGCAAATCTTCCGGCCTAACATGCCTGACCCGCCCGTTCCGCAAGAGAAACTCAGTTCACGCCCAGCACACTACAAGTAGCAGAGCCGTTTCCTTCTCCGCGTTAGGTAACCGGATGAAGATTGCGAAACTCAACCAAACAGTGCGGCCATCCGCTCTCTCGTTTTCGCATCCGGCAGACGACCCAAACCCGCTCCCATATTATCCTCCAGATGTTGCGGATTGTTGGTCGCAGGAATTACGCAGGTCACAGCCGGATGGGACACAACCCACTTCAGTAAGAACTGTGCCCAGGAGTGACAATCGAACTCCGCCGCCCATGGCGGCAGTGGTTTTCCTTGAACCGCCCTGATCACGCCGCCACTCCCAAAAGGACGGTTGATGATCACACCCATGCGAAGTTGCTGCGCCAATGGCAGGATGCGCTGAGCCGCCCCGCGATCGACGATTGAATAATTGATCTGCACGAAATCCGGCCGTTGTGATTTCATGTATCTCTCGATGTCGGCAAAGCCCTGCGGCTCCGAGTAAGTAATTCCGGTATACCGGATCTTTCCTTTGCTCTTCGATTCCCGCAGTGCACTCATCTGCGTATCGACGTCGACCAGATTGTGCACTTGGACGAGATCAAGCTTTCTCCTCTGGAACCGTCCCAGCGACTGCTCGATCTGGGCGACGCCTGCCTCCCTGCCCTTGGCCCGCACCTTTGTGGCGATGAAAAGCGAATCGGTTAGACCCGATTTGGCTGCGACTTGGCCGATCAAACTTTCGGCGTTGCCATATGACGGAGAAGTATCGATCACTTTTCCGCCGCGTTTGATAAAACGCGTAATGACCTGGGTGATGTCGGCCACTTTCGGCGAGTTGGACGGAACGTCGAACGTGACGGCGCTGCCGAGGCCGATCACCGGTAGTTTCTCGCCCGTCGATGGAATGGCGCGCATGAGGGGAGACCCTTCCGCAGCCAAAATTCGCCATGATCCTATCGGTAGGCACATACTCGCAGTGGTGGCACCAATCAATTTCACAGCCCGTCGTCGTGTAACCATTTGGCCGGCAAGCTAAGACAAAATCGGCGGTGGACAATTAAGAAGGGAGAAGGAAACGCCAAACGTCGAACATCGAATGCGGAACGAGAAGGCGGAAAAAACGGATTTAACGCCCAACGCTCAATGTCCAGTTTGAAGGGATCAGCGGCAGCAAATGGTGATTCGTAGAGACAGGCAAACGGAGGAACGCGCTTCTCCGTGTTCATTCCTGCCTCAGTTTACGCGTGCGTTTAGCGCCTGCCGCGCAATAGCTCGCTGAAGCCGGGGGTCTTTGGCCGCGG
>JBKPQI010000001.1:0-16776 GCA_046733975.1 Verrucomicrobiota bacterium | reverse complement strand
TGAACAACGACGCGAATTGGCAGTTTGTATTTGCGGGCAAATTCAAGGTCGCGCTCGTCGTGCGCCGGCACCGCCTGAATCGCGCCGGTGCCGTAGCCGATCAGGACGTAATCAGCGATCCAAATGGGGATCTTCTCGTTGTTGGCAGGATTGATCGCATAAGCGCCGGTGAAGACGCCGGTTTTTTCTTTCGACAGCTCGGTGCGTTCGAGATCGCTCTTGCGCGCCGTTCGTTCCCGATACCCGCGCACTTCCGGCCACTGCTCTTCGGTTACGATGAGGTCGACAAGGGAGTGTTCTGGCGCGAGCACCATGTAGGTTGCGCCATAGAGCGTGTCCGGCCGCGTGGTGAAAACGGTGATGTTGTAGCCGCGACCGAGTTCGCCAGTCCGGCTCGGACTCGCGGCGGCGGGGTCACCGACCCCGGCTACAGAAAAGCGAATCTCTGCGCCTTCACTGCGGCCAATCCAATTCCGCTGCAGCAATTTGATTCCTTCCGGCCAGTCCAAACCCTCCAGCTCGTCGATCAAGCGTTCGGCATAAGCGGTAATGCGCAACATCCATTGCCGCATCGGCCGGCGAACAACCGGAAAGCCGCCAATCTCGCTTTTGCCGTCGATGACTTCTTCGTTGGCGAGGACGGTGCCGAGCTCCGGGCACCAATTGACTGGAACATCGGCGACATAGGCGAGCCTCACACTATCGGGATCTTTTCCGCGATAAGTTGAAATCGGTTCCGCTTTTTTCGTCTCTGGATTGAACCAGGAATTGTAAATTTGAAGGAAAATCCACTGGGTCCATCTGTAGTAACGCGGATCGGTCGTGTTCAATTCCCGCTGCCAATCGTAGGAAAACCCGATTCGTTTCAGTTGCGCTTTGAATTTGGCGACGTTCTCGCGTGTCGTGATCGCCGGATGCTGACCGGTTTTGATCGCGTATTGTTCTGCCGGCAAACCAAACGCGTCCCATCCCATTGGATGCAGCACGTTGAAGCCGCGCATGCGTTTATAGCGCGCGATAATGTCAGTGGCGGTATAACCTTCGGGATGTCCGACGTGCAGGCCGGCGCCACTCGGATACGGAAACATGTCGAGGATGTAGAATTTCGGCTTTGTAACATCGAAGTCGGCCTCGCCCGGATTAGGCACGTGAAAAAGCTGCCGCTCATCCCAAAGCCGTTGCCACTTGGATTCGAATCGGTCGAAAGGATACGCTTTCCGGCGCTCGCTCATAGCCAAGTGAAGCTATTGTCATCCCGAGCGAAGTCGAGGGATCCCGATGAAGTTAGCTGAACGTTTCGCCGCGGGATTCCTCGACTTCGCTCGGCATGACGATGTAATGGATCGCGATGAAATTGCTCCTGGCCACGCGTAATGGACACAAGACGCGCGAATTCGCGCAATTGCTCGGCCGCGACTTCAACGTGCATGATCTGACATCGCAGCGTGATCTGCCCGAGGTGATCGAGTCAGGCAAAACCTTCGAGGAGAACGCGACGCTGAAGGCGCTGGCCGTCTCGAAGATTTTTCCGCATGAGATTGTGATCGCGGACGACTCCGGACTCAAAGTGGATGCGCTCGGTGGCGCGCCCGGGATTTTCTCGGCGCGTTACGCCGGAGAAAAGGCGAACGATCGTCGCAACGTCGACAAACTTTTGCGCGAACTAGAACAAGCGAGTGATCGGTCAGCGCACTTTTATTGTGCTATAGCGGTGGCAAGCAATGGTGAGCTAATGACCACCGTTGCGGGTGAAATAGCCGGCACCATTACGAAAACGCCGCATGGCGAAAATGGCTTTGGCTATGATCCGACCTTCGTACCGAACGGATTCAGTCAAACTTTTGCCGAGTTACCTCCTGAGACGAAAAACAAGATCAGTCATCGCGCCAAAGCCGCAGCCGCGTTGATGCAGTATCTCACTTCTGTTTAGCACAAGAGGCTCTCGACGGAAGGACGCGTGTAGCCGCCTCGCTGCGCGAGGCGCACAGCGAACGGCTACAGTGGCAACCGGCGAATGCCGCAACACCCGTGTGTGAGGCCGGCGCTGGACAGTGCGCTTGTCGCCGGCGCACCATTGCAATAAGCAAGATCCGCTGGAGCTTGCGGACACTACAGCACGACCCGCAGATTGCGGCTTACTTGAACATGGACGATCGGCGGAATGTCCGTGTCGACAGCCAACCTAACGATTCGTCGGCGGCGCCGCGCGGATTTGGTAGCCGACCTTCTCAATTCCTGCAAGGCGTACTTTGTCCAACAAGGAGATTACATCTCCATGAACCGACATCATTTCAGCGCTGATTGATACTTTGATGTTTGGATTAGCCGCATGCAGCTGATACAGCCGTGGTAAAACCTGATCGTCCTGAACAAACTGATTATCGAAGAAGATGGCATTTCCCGGCGAAACACGGATGGCGACGTAGTCTTTCGTTACCGTGGTCGGTGGCGCGCCTTGCGCGGGCAAGTTCACCTTGATTCCCTTCATATGGGTCTGACTCAGGCTCACCATCATGAAACTGGCCAGAAGGAAGAACATGATGTCGATGAGCGGGATGATCTCGATTCGAGCTCGCTTTTTGGGAATCGGTGACGCAACGCGCATGGCTTACGAGTTAATAGGAGGCGCCGGTGAGAGTGAATGTAATTGGGATCCGAACTTTCGAAACGGTGCCGGGTTTAAATCGCCAACGTTTGAATGCGCTAACGGCGGCGTTATCTAGGATAGGGTTGCCGATGCTTTGTGCCATCGAGGCATCAGTGACACTCCCGCTTGCCGTATCGACCGAAACCACGCATACCCCGCTGCCGGTAATCTTTTTGCTACGCGCTTCGTACGGGTATTCCGGACGCGGTGCGCTGATCGCGTTTGCTTTTCCCTGTGACGCGGTCATCATCCCCGGCGGTCTGGGCGGGCCGGTCACTTGTGGCGCTTTAATTGGCTGAGTTTTTTGAGCAATTTTCTTCTGTGGCGGCGGCGTTTGTTCTTCGTGGAATTCGGGCTGGATTTCCGGTGGCGGCGGTACCTCGGGGATCGGAATATCTTCCGGCGGCGGCGTCGGTTCGTCTGCGGGCGGCTGATCGAGTGTCGCTTCGATTGTTGCCGTTGGAATATCCGAAGTGTCGACCGGTGGCGGTTCCTTATGAAACGCGATCGCTACAGCGATGCCGTGAACAAGGAGAGCGCCACCAAAGGCAGAGAGCACCTGCCATTTTGGAGCCGGCTTATATAGGAGTGGGCCTGGCATGACAATCAGGGGCCAGTGCTAGCGCCCGGTACTCCGACCGCCGCCTGGCTTTTAATTTCAAAAGCGATCTTGTAGAAACCGGCTGAACGCAAGATGTCGAGCACGCGAATAATGTTGCCGTGCACCGTGTCGCGATCTCCGCGCAAGAACACTTTCGCGTCGGGATTTTCCGAGTGTGTCCTGGCTAATATTTGCGTCAGCTGGTCGTAAGTCACCATGTTCTTGTCGAAGTATGGATTACCGTTCGAATCTACTGAGACACTGATGTAATCGCGTTTCGATTGCGTTTCCCCGGAAGCGCCGGTGGGCAGGTTCACCTTAATTCCCTTCATGTGCACCTGGCTCAAACTCACCATCATAAAGCTGGCCAAGAGAAAGAACATGATGTCGATCAAAGGAATGATCTCAATCCGCGCCTTCTTATGCGGAATGGGTGAGCTGACGCGCATAACAACGTCCTAGATGGAAGACCCTTTTCCCGAGGTTGGAGCATTCGCCCCGATTGCTACGCCTTCGCGAGCTTTGCTTTGGGCTTCGAGCATAACTTCGAGATTCGTCGCAGCCGTTTGTAGTTCGAACTCTAAGTTAGACACGCGCGAAGTAAAAAAGTTAAACGGAATGAGCGAGAAAATCGCGATACCCAGACCGCACGCGGTAGCGATCAGCGCCTCGGCGATACCGCCGGTGACGGCTTGAACGGCGAGTTCTTCGTTGCCGAGGAAGCTAAACGACCGAATCAATCCTGTGATCGTGCCGAGCAAACCGAGCAGAGGCGCGAGCGTTACCAAAGTATCCATTACCACCAGGAATCGTCCGGCGCGTTTGATCTCGATACCGGCTGCCACCTGGAGTGCGCCCTGCAGCGACGCATGCTGGTGATTCAAACCATTCCACATCATGCGCAAAACAGGGTCGCGTGAACCGCGCGACAAACGCGAGGCTTCTGTCACGTCTCCGGTCTCGATGGCAGTGAAAACTTTCTCGATCCGTTTGGGATCGCGACGCATCCAGCGGCCGGTCCACCAGAAAACGCGTTCCAGCACCACGGCGACCGCGATAATCGAAACAATCAGGATCGGCCACATGATCGGACCGCCCTTGCGGAAGTTGTCGATGAGGAAATTCGTCCAGCCCGCCTTTGCTACTGGTGCAGGACTCGCCGCGGCCGAAGGCGATGGTGCAGCCGCGCTCAAGGTCGCCGAGACCGCCGGACTTGGCATTGCGCCCGGGGCACCGGGGGCGCCTGGTGCCATGGCCGGCGACATTGCGGGAGACATTCCAGGAGCGCCAACTGCAGGCGAAGGCATGGTGCCCGGAGCGCCCGGTGAGGTCATCGCGCCAGGCGCGCCTGGAACACCCGGCGACGTTCCCATCGGCGGTGGCGGCGCCACATTGGGCTGGGCCGGCGTTGTTCCTGCCTCCGGCGGCGGCGGCGGTGGCGGCGGATTTTGAGCAACCGCATGAAACGTGATAGCAGCGACGGCGGCGACAGTGACAGTCAGGATTGTTTTCATAAGTTTATTGATTGAGACCGGCCTCAAAATAAAGGGTCCTATTTATCCCAGACGAAGTTAGGAGGAGTCCAGCAAAACTTTTCATAACTCGTTGGGACCCAAAATAACTATCGAATTATCCCGTCGGGCGGGACGTAGCGCAAGCTCGCAAAATTCTTTTTGCGATTAATTATTTTGGATTATCGGGCGGCGTTTCCCACCCGGTTTCGTAACGGCGCCCAGTCGCCGATTCGTGCCTCAAGCTCGTCGCCGTCATGAATCGGACCGACGCCCGATGGTGTGCCGGTCAGAATGAGGTCTCCGGGTTCCAACGTTAAATTCTGGCTGGCGAATGACACGATCGTAGCGGGCGAATAAATCATCTGACTGGTGCGCGCCCGTTGTTTCACTCCGCCATTTTGGCGGAGCGTGATTTCGAGATCACTGACCTCAACACCAGAGTAAACGAACGGCCCGATCGGCGTGTAGGTGTCGAACGATTTGCAGCGACCAAACTGCTTTTCGGATTTCTGCAAATCGCGATCGCTGATGTCTTCGCTGATGGTATAACCGAAAATGAAATCGTGCGCGCGTTCCACCGCCACATTTTTGGCGCGTCCGCCGATGACAATGCCGAGCTCGACTTCGAAATCAGTTTGATGTTCGGGGAAGGCGATCTCGATTTTACCTTCGTGGGCGAGGAGGGAAGTCGGTGCCTTGAACCAGATCAATGGCGTCCCGAGCGGCGTTCGTTTCATTTCGGCGATGTGATCGGCGTAGTTGAGTCCGACCGCGATTATTTTGGAAGGCGCGACCGGAATGCCGATTTCGAGATGATGCCGACTGATTGTTTCGCCAGCGCGCTCGATCTCGAGCCAGAACGGACGTTTGAGGAGATGGACGTCGTCGTCGATCACCTCTCCATGGAAAAATCTGTCGCCTGTTTTGAACCCACCAAACGTTCTCATCACCGTCACTCCGTCATCCCGAGCGTAGTCGAGGGATCCCGATGCGCTACCTTAAAGCTGGCTTCAACGGGATCCCTCGACTGGCGCTCGGGATGACGGGTGATGCGGCACAATCCCAACAAAATCGCGCACAGCTTTCTCTTCTGGGATTGAAAATATGCTGCCGTCTTTTTTTCGAAACCAAAATGCGCTCGACGAACCACCATCCAGATTCAGTGCGCGCGCTATTTTGAAATCGGGAAGTGCTGCGAGAGCGCTGGCCAACTCGGCCAGCGAAAGCTCGGTGGAAACTCCCAATGTTGCAGCGCCGCCACGCGCCAACGCAACAAACGTTCTGCGGGCGTCGCGAGTCTGATCGAGGCCGAGGACAGGCGTTCCGCGATCGATCAGGAATGGTCCGCATTCGAGCGCGCCATCGCATTTCTTCTTCCGCGAAAACTCGCCTAGCCGGACGATTTCGATCTCGTGTGGAGAAGCGCAGACCACGCCCGTGAGCAAGCGCGCACGAGTCAGCCGCGAACGGGTTGTTCCCTCAACTATTCTCAAGCCGAGCGGTTTGAACTCAGTATCAAAATACCCGCCGTTGACTCCAGCGACGAGATTGCCGCGCTTCATTGCGTCGCTCAAATTTTCGGATCCGTCGGGATTATCAATCAAATGCAGAGTGGCACTTTTGCTCGAGAATTCTACGAGGTCGATCGTTGCGTTTTCCTCGGCGGAATTTTGTAGAACGATGTGCCGATGCTCGATGCCGGCTACTGAAGAAGCTTCGCGCTCAGCCGACACGACCTGCCAGCCGGCAGAAGCAATTTGGATCCAAAGGAACGAGGCGAGAACGACGGCATCAACCAAAACCCGGTCGGCAGTTGAAAGCCGTTTCGATAAAACGCTGCTTCTTTCTCTGGGGAGCGCAGGCTGCTCCGAGCCGGAGTGGCGATTGCCTGCAGTCGCCGGCAGCTTGGCGGGGACAAGGACTTTTCGCTCGACTGGTCTCACGAGATGCTTTTCGGCAAGCTGCCGAAAAGAACAGGCTCGCAACCTGCGCTCCCCGGATTCAGTCGCCACGTTGAAAGTGCCAGCTACGATGTTTTGCCGCCGTGTTTTCCAAGTAACGCCTGAAAGCCCGGATCGTTTCGCATCGGATCCCAGATCGGATCAAATTTCAGGCTTTCGACGGTAAATTGTGCGGGTCGAGTTAGTAGTCCATCGATCAACTCAAGGCTCCGCGCATGGTCGCCTACGATGCAGCTGACCTGGGCGGCGGCCTCCGTGATCTTCGGCCCATCGAAAGCGTCCTTACTTTCCGGTAGCAAGTCCATTGCGCGTTTCGCTTCCGCCAGGGCAGAATCTTTTTCGCCGAGAAAGGCGAATGCGAGGGCGAGCCGAGCCCGTTGGCCCGCATCGTCCGGAACGGTATTCACCGTCGCTTGCGCCAGCTCTCTTGCTTTGGTGAACGCCAATCGCGCGCCACTCTCATCCCCCAAACCTTTGCGCGCGCATCCAATTAATATTTGCTTTCCGATTCGTGACTCAGGGGTGGAGTGTGGCGAATCGTCAGGCCAATTTTCAGCGGCTTGCAAGGCCTCACTGTATTTCCGTTGGAGGAGGAATATTCTCGCCCGTGCCTCCAAGACATAGGCGTGTATCTCCGGCGACTGCGGCGCTTTTTCCAGTTCTGCGAGTCCGTTTTGCGCAACGCTGAGATCGCCACGCTCGAGCAACGCCAGAGTTGACTTGATTTCCCAAAGCCCGAACGACTTTGGAGAAATGCCTAACGCGCGATCGACTGTTTCGTTCGCCCGGGCAAAGTCTCGCAGCATAGCGTAATTGAAGGTGAGGTTTTGCAGCGGCCAACTGTCCTTCGGGCTCAGACTCACGGCCTTATCCAAATCCGCGGTGGATTCCGTCCAACGCCCTTGTCGGCGCTTGATGGCGCCCAAAGCCAGGTAAGCATCCATTTGATTAGGCAAACCGCGCCGCGCTATTTCAAACTCACCCAGCGCCGCCTCGTAATTAAGATCGCAGTAATAATAAGCGAAGCCCAGCGCGAGGTGAGCTTCGGGCAAATCCGGCTGCAATTCGAGCGCACGTTTCGCCAGAGTGCGCGCATTATCTCTGGCCTCAGGCGTCGAATAACTGTGAAAAATCCAGCTCTCCAGCTGCGAATAGCGCGCGCTGGCCAGAGCAAAATTCGAATCTAATTGAATGGCGCGGGCGTAAAGCTGCTCGCTCTGCTTCAATTTTTGCAAATCCTCCACCGCATTCTGAAGCGTGAAGGCCTGCACGAACGCGAGGTAAGCCTCGCCATTTTCCGTGGGCTTACGTGTGAGCTGCGCTTTTTCCGACGGCGAAAGTTTGGCTTGCAGTTGGCTGGCGATTTCCTGCGCCAGCTCACTCTGCAGCGCGAACACGTCGGTCAGATCGCGATCGTAATCTTCTGCCCAAATGTGTTCGTCGTTGGCAGCGTTGATCAATTGCACATTCACCCGCACGCGGTTACCCGATCGGCGGACACTACCTTCCAGAACCGCTGCTACACCAAGACTCTTCCCGATATCACGCACACTATCAGTTTTGCCCCGATAACCCATCACCGACGTCCGCGAAATCACCTTCAAATCTCCGATCTTGGCCAGATTCGTCAGGATATCGTCCTGAATTCCGTCGGCGAAATAGGCGTTTTCCTTGTCGTCACTGAAGTTTTCGAAGGGCAGGACGGCGATCGATTTCTCCAGCTTGTTCGCCGAGGCGCGTGGCAGGATAAAAAATCCTGCGATGGCTGACACGATCAGACCGACAGCGAGCAGGATGAAAAGATTGCGTCGACCGCGGTGCCGCGATGGAGTGCTGGGCAGGGGCTCGGTTACGCGAACGCCTTGTGGCGTAATATCAAACGCCCACGCCAGAATGAGTGCGATCGGAAAACCGATCAGCAATAGCAGAATCACGACGCGGATCCTCGAGTTTGGAATATCAAACACGGGAAGCAGCTGAGCGATGCCCTGCGCCAGCGCCCAGCTCGCGACGACGTAGGCAATCGCGACGCGGTAAACTTTGCGCCGTTTTAGTTCCTCGAAAAAGCCGCTCATAACAAGCCGTTCATTCATCTCGCGGCGAGTCCTTCCCTCACCGGATAGACAACTCCGCCCGCGACGCGTTGAAATTAAACGATTTCGGCGCCGGCCGCGAGAGCGCGGTGGATCGGCCGCTCCGCCGCGCGATGGTAAAAAAGGCGGCTTCGCCGCCTATAACTTCGGCATCCAGCAAAGGACTGCTCGATCCACCTTTCAATAACACTAACGAGCGGCCGGCTCGAACCGACGGATATCGCAATTGCCGATTGATCACCCAGAGAACATTCGCCTTAAGTGAAACACCTCACCACGAGTAATGCACGGTGTAATGCACTGTCTTTTCTTCATCCGCTTTCACCGGAATGCGAAACTCAATCGTCTGCGCGTTCGTTTTTGTGAATGGATCTGTTTTCTCGGTGATGTCCCAGTTGGTCCAGCGAAAAAGATGCTCCACCACCCGAATTTCCACCGGCTCCTTCTTGTGATTGCGCAACTTGATTTCGAAACTCTCGTCCAGCCAATGATTCGATGAATCGACTTTCACATTCGTCCGCCGTCGCTCGCCCACCAGATCGAAAGCGTTGCCGGTAAACACGCGCACGGTTTCGTCGCGCGGCGTGTGATCGATCAGATTTTCGCCGGTGAACTCGAGCTGCTTGTCGTCATCCTGGTTATAAAAACGCAGGCGCCCTTTGGGTAGTGGCATCCCGAGATGGTTAGCCTCGGAATTTTTGAACTCGCGCATCACCCCGACCTTTGTGTCCATCTCCGTGCCGAGGTCCTGGTTGTTGCGAATATTCTCCATGCGATAGCCTCGCCACTGGTTCCAGTCGATCTTCAATCCGTCATAAACATAAATGCGCTCGGATTTCACCCCGGTGGCGCGAATGAACTCCACCTGTTTTGTCTCGCGATCGCGCAATGTGGTCGGGCGGGCCAGATTGTAGAGGTGATAATCTTCGAAGGCTTTTTCGCTAACCGGAGGGGGTGCAGCCGCGTCCATTGCCAACGCTTCACGTCGTGCTTGAACGAATCCTTCAGCCTCCTGGATCTTGCTGACATCGCCTGCCATCAGCTTGATCTTTGCATTTTCAAAAGTCTTGCCGCTCTGATTGTCCATCGTGACCCAGCCGATGAAATCGAGCAGATCACTCTTCTCCGGCGCGACGATGTTATAGTTAGCTTCCCAGCTCATTCCGCCGGTCACATAGGCGAGCTCGGCATCGAGCTTACCGGCTTTGTCCGCTTGCAATTGCCATTCAATCGTCGGCTTTAGAATGGTATCGTCGCCCAATGGCAGGAACAGCGGCTGACCTGGAAGAGAAAAGCGCAGTTTGCCGTCCACCTCGATGATCGGTTGCGACATGCCGCCCTGGTATGCCATCGAGGATTGCGCCATGGCGAAGCCTTGACCATAGCGTTGCATCGCCTCCTGGCTGTGCCGCACATAACCGCTACGCACGATTTTTCCCTGCACCACCGTGTTCGGCTTGTTCGGCTCGATGACGAGAAAATCGATGGTCTTGCCTTCTGAAAGCGAGAGCAGCAATTCCTGCGAGACGGGATCGTTCCGGTAATTTTGTTCCAAAATTTGCAGGTTTGTTTTGCCGCTGGGATCCCGCAATATCACCGAAGCCGGCTCCAGGTGCGCCGTCGTCGCGGTGAAGCGCACATTGTTGACGCCTTGTTTCAGGTCGATCGGAACCGTGTCGCGCACCACCGCGAAATTTTGATTGTAAATCGTGAGTGCCGGTTGAGCTGCGGGAAGCGAAGACGTGAGCGCAGCGGCAGAAAACACGATCATTGTAGCCGCGGACGCTGTCCGCGGCAGGTGCAGCAGTAGTGCGGTAGACCTTTTCATATCGCGAAGTTAAACACTCGAGGCGCGAAAAACCGAAGATGAAATTTTTTGGGTGGGCTGACGCCTGATTCCAGCGCGGGCGATCACGTTCGGAAGTCAGGCTGGAAGCCTAACTTCCAGGACGAGACGGCAGCGCCGCCGAGCGTTCACTTCACCCCAGTCGCAAACACGGTCTGAAAATGCGGGCTCTGTTTTTCGCGAGAAACCACCCGCACATCAATGTGCTTGAATTCCGCGGCTTCGAGAAATTGATGCAATTGCACTTCGCTGAATCCCAGCCAGTGATCGGCGTACAATTCCCGCGCCCGCTCGAAGGAATGACTCAATAAATCCAGAATCACGATGCGCCCATTCTTTCGCAATATATTGTGCGCGCTCTTGATCGCCCGTTGCGGCCTTGGCGCGTGATGCAACGCCTGACTGAAAATCGCGAGATCGACACTGTTGTTCGCAATCGGTGGCTCCTGCATATCGCCGAGGCGATATTCGATGTTGCGAAAGCCGTGCTTTTTCGCCAGATCCGACGCGAACTCGACCATTTTCGGCGAGTTGTCGACGGCGATGACTTTGCGTGCATTTTTCGCCAGCAACTGCGCCAGCGTTCCTTCCCCTGCCCCTAAATCGGCAACAGTCAGTGGCGGCAATAACGTGATTAACACGTGAGCCAGCGCTTCCCAGGAACGGCCTGGCACATAGCTGCGACCAAACTTGCCGGCTAGTTCGTCGAAGTACTCCCGGGCTTTGTCCTGGCGCTTGCGCAGTGCGAGCTTGAGCGCAGTACGATCCCGCACCGTCTCGGGGATCTCACGCGCCACGGTCTGGACCAGCTCCTGCACCCGGGCGCGCGCCCCGTTTTGCGACGGGTTTTGCAAACCGTAATACACGTTCTTGCCCGCACGCCGATCGACCACTGCTCCCGCCCGTTTTAACTGCGCGAGATGGCTCGAAATGCGCGACTGCCCCATTCCCAGGATTTCCTGGAGCTCGGCTACGGAAAGCTCTTCCTGCTCGAGGAGGAGCAGGAGGCGGAGGCGTGTGGGATCAGCAATGAGGCGGAGGAAATTAATCGTTGACGCCATCGCGAAAAAGAATGATATATCTACATATCATGATTGGTCAATATGTTTGGGACGTGGAAGCGCTAAAGCGTTGAGCCGTTTCACCGATTGCCCCACGTTCTGATCGCTTTAACGCTTCATCGCTTCAACGAATTACGTCTATCACCATGCCTCGCCATATCTTCTCTTCCGAATCCGTCACCGAAGGTCATCCCGATAAGGTCTGCGATACCATCAGCGATTACATGCTTGATGCCTGTTTGGAACAGGATCCGAAGAGCCGGGTCGCTTGCGAGACGCTGGCCAAGGGCAATCTCATCGTTCTCGCCGGCGAAATCACGAGCAATGCGCATTTCGATTTCATTGCTCTGGCGAGGAAAGCGGTGCGCGACATCGGCTACACCAACCGCGATTGCTGTTTTCACGCCGATACCTGCCAGGTGCTCTGCGCCATGAGCGAGCAATCGCGCGATATTAAACAGGGGGTTGACGAAGCCGCGGCCGAAGACAAGGCCACGGCCGAACAGGGCGCAGGCGATCAGGGATTGATGTTCGGTTACGCCTGCAACGAGACGCCGGAGTTGATGCCGGCGCCGATTTCGTTGGCGCATAAGCTGGGGCGGGAGCTGGCGCGGATGCGCAAGGCCGGCGAAATCCCGTGGCTCCGGCCTGATGCCAAGACACAAGTCTCGATCGAATACGACGGGTTTGTTCCGAAACGTGCGACTACCGTGGTCGTGTCATCGCAGCACTCCGCCGATGTGAAACAAAAGGAAGTACGCGAAACGCTGACCGAACTGCTGATCAAAAGGATCATGCCGGCGGAATGGCTCGACGAGAATACACAGTTCTTAATTAATCCAACCGGCCGATTCGTGATTGGCGGACCGGAAGGCGACGCCGGTCTCACCGGCCGGAAAATTATTGTCGATAGTTACGGCGGGATGGGACGCCATGGTGGTGGCGCTTTCTCGGGGAAAGACCCGAGCAAAGTGGATCGTTCGGCTGCTTACATGGGCCGTTACGTCGCTAAGAATGTGGTTGCGTCGGGCATGGCGGATCGTTGCGAAGTGCAATTCGCCTACGCCATTGGTCATCCCGATCCGGTTAGCGTGAGTGTGAACAGTTTTCGCACCGGCAAAGTTAGCGATGAAAAACTGACCGACGCGGTTTGCGAAATTTTCAGTTTCAAACCGGCCGACATCATCAAACAACTCAACCTCCTGCGTCCTATCTATAAACAGACGACCAACTACGGCCACTTCGGTCGCGTCGACGATCTCGAGGCGTTGACTTGGGAACAAACGGATCGAGCCGACGCGTTAAAACGCGCGGTCTCTTAAAGCTTAAAACCTAAGACTTAAAGCTATGTCAACGACAACTCAAACCGAACGAAAACAAGACCACAAAGTCGCCGACATAAATCTGTCCGACTTCGGAAGAAAAGAAATCGGCATCGCCGAAAAAGAAATGCCTGGGTTAATGGCGATTCGCGCAAAATATGCCGCCACCAAACCGCTGGCGGGCGTCCGTATCACCGGATCCTTGCACATGACGGTGCAAACCGCCGTTTTAATTGAAACATTGCGCGATCTGGGCGCGAGCGTTCGCTGGGCCTCGTGCAATATTTTTTCCACCCAGGATCATGCTGCCGCCGCGATCGCAAGATCCGGCGTCTCGGTTTTCGCATGGAAAGGGGAATCCCTGGAGGAATACTGGTGGTGCACCTACCGCGCGCTCTCGCATCCCGACGGCAAAGGCCCACAACTAATCGTCGACGATGGAGGCGACGCTACCCTTCTCATCCACAAAGGCTACGAACTCGAAGAAGCCAGTGACTGGGCGAAGACGAAATCGGGCAACAAGGAGGAGCAGGTCATCAAGGATTTGTTGCTCGAAGTCCGACGCGAAAATCCGTTTCGTTGGCACGAGATGGTCAAGGAATGGCGCGGTGTTTCCGAGGAAACCACGACCGGTGTGCATCGCCTTTATAAGATGCATCAGGAGAATCGGCTTCTCGTCCCTGCGATCAACGTCAACGACTCGGTCACCAAATCGAAGTTCGATAATCTCTACGGCTGCCGGCATTCCCTCGTCGATGGGTTAAACCGCGCGCTCGATGTCATGATCGCGGGCAAGGTGGCGGTCGTCTGCGGCTACGGAGATGTTGGCAAAGGCTGTGCCCAATCTCTTCGTGGCCAGGGGGCGCGCGTCATCATCACCGAGATCGATCCGATCAACGCGCTTCAAGCGGCGATGGAAGGTTACGAAGTGACAACCCTCGAAGACACCCTCGGACGCGGCGACATTTACATCAGCGCCACCGGCAACACCGACGTCATCACACTCGCGCACATGCAAAAGATGAAAGATCAGGCGGCAGTGGGGAATATCGGCCACTTCGACAACGAAATTCAGGTGGATGCGCTGAACTCAGCGCACGGGGTCAAGCGCACCAACATCAAACCGCAGGTCGACAAGTACACGTTTCCGGATGGTCACGAAATCTTCCTTCTCTCCGAAGGGCGATTATTGAATCTCGGCAACGCAACGGGCCATCCCAGTTTCGTGATGTCGAACTCATTTTCCAATCAGGTTTTGGCTCAGCTCGATTTGTGGAAGAACCGCGACACCTACAAGGCTGGCGTGTATGTGTTAAGTAAGAAGCTCGACGAAGAAGTAGCTAGACTCCATCTCGAAAAAATTGGTGTCAAGCTAACGAGATTAAGCGAGACACAGGCAGACTACCTCGGCGTCCCGGTCGAGGGCCCTTACAAGTCGGAGCATTATCGCTACTAAATGGCTGGTGGATCGGCCGCTCCGCCGGCCGATGTCGAAATAAAGGCGGCTCCGTCGCACATACTTTAACATCGAGCAAAGGACTGCTCGATCCACCTGTTGTTCGCATTCGTGGAGGGACACGCTTTGCTTGAGGCACGACGTACCGTCGTCGCAACAGGTGAGGGGTGATTGACCTCAATCGCTCGCGGCGGTTCGGTAAACAACCTGTACCTACTTCAACACGCCCACGTCATCGCACACCAGCGCATCCGCCACTGTGGGGGCTTCGCCTTTCAGCCACTGTTGCAACCAGCCGCCGAGCCGATGTCCGAAGGCGCGCGGCCGCTCCTCGAAAAACCGCTCCGCCAGATCAACTCCACGCTCCTGTAATTCCAGTTCGCTGGCCTCGATCACCTTTACCAGCTCGTGCGTCTCCTCCGTTTGCCCGTCGTCCCGGCGCAATCGTTCACTCAGGAAACATAAATCGTGCGAACGGCCGAAGACTTTGCCCACGGAATCCAGCTCATCAATCAGCGCGCGGATCACCAGCGGATTGATCGGACACAAAATCCTGAGTTGATAGAACAGCCGTTTCGCTTTGGCCCGGAATTCATGAAAATTATCCGGCGTTGGTTTGGTTTTGGCGCAATTCAGTTCGTCACGGGCCGACTTGTAGGCACGCTGCACCGCACAACGCATTTGCTTGCAATCCAGATCTTCGACCGGCCATGCCTCGATTTCTTCTCGTAATTTTTCGAGTTGCGACCCCGCTTGTTTTTGCCAGCCGGCGAACGCAGCCATGAAATGTTCCAGCTCGGCCAGCAGCAGCTCCTCAGTTTTGCGAAATGTCTGCTGCGCATTGCGGCGGGTTATCTCCTGTAGTTGTCGCACCGTTTGCAGCCGCACCTCCGCGTCACGCACATCCGAGATCAACCGCGCGATGTCGCGAAACCGATGGTCTTGTTTCTTGAAGCGTGATTTTCCAATTTCGTCCGCTACCATCTGCAATGCGGCGCGAGCTTTCTTCAAATGTTTCCGCGTTTGATGCACCGGCGTATCGCCGGGCTCCTTCCCGCCGCGCACGATTTGCAATCCGTTGTCGACCTGTTTCCGGCAAATCCGCCGCAGATTCGCGCCCAGGCTTTGATTGCGTCGCAGTTGATAGCTCATCGCTTCACTCCCGCGCCAGCCGCACGTTGCTGTAACGCGATTTGCCGCTTACTTCCGCCGCAAACCAATCCGGCGGCTGAAACCGTTTGCATTGCTGCTCGTTCGGAAATTCGACTTCCGCCACCACGACTCCTTCGTTGCGGCCGCGGTAAATGTCGATCTCGATGGTGTGGCTGCCAAATGGAACGTCGTAGCGCGTTTTTGTTAAACGACAACCTGCGGTCGCCGGCCACAGCTCCTCGAACTGGTCGCGCGTCAGGTCGATTTCGATTTCCTGTCGCGAGATGCCGCGGCCGCGTTTGATCGTGAGCGAATGATGCCGGCCCGCTTTGCGTAAGCGAATCTGGGTGCCGTCGCTTTTCGCCGCCAGATAACCCTGCTCGATCGTGCGACTGTGAAAATGCCGCAGATTCGGCGGTAATCGTTTCAGTAAAAATTTGCGTTCAATCTCGCGCGGCGCTTTGCCGTTGTTGGAAAATCCAGCCCTCACGACGCTCACTTTCCTCCAGCGCCGGCACTCCTGGCAAGCGACAAGTCCGTGCCGAAACTGGAATGAGCCTGGGTGAATCGGCCGATGCGTCGAGCGATGGTAAACAATGGCGGCTTCGCCGCCTTGATCAATATCGTATTGCGCACCGCACTCGACGGCTCCGGTTGCCAAACTTTAAAGGTAACTTAATCGGGATCCCCTCGACTATGCTCGGGATGACAATTTGCCTTGTTCAACCGAAACTCGCGCGATCAATAATGGGGCTGCGACACTCCTTCTTCATCGCCATAGCGAGGCTGCTTTACGCGGCTGCCGCCGTCACCGCGGCAAATGCCACGCCGGTCGCAGACTCGCCGGGGAGAGCTGGGGGACACGTCGTCCTTATCGTCTGGGACGGCATGCGCCCGGATTTCGTCACCGAAAAATACACACCCACTCTCAACAAACTCGCGCACGACGGCGTCCTTTTTTGCAATCACCATTCCGTCTATCCCACGGCGACGGATGTGAACGGCGCCGCCCTCGCCAGCGGCTGCTATCCGAACCGTAATGGCCTCGCTGCCAATCTCGAATTTCGTCCCGCCATCAACCCACGGCAGCCGGTGGATATGGGCGACCCGGATTCCATCAAAC